>JAFCEK010000001.1 GCA_017609225.1 Candidatus Aenigmatarchaeota archaeon
CTTAAGGCCAAAATTCCTGCATTCCTCAATAATTTTATCCCTGTCAGAATCATAGTCCTTTTGTTCCAGGTGGCAATGGACATCTATCATATATCTTCGCCTTGCAATCTGTTACGGAAACCGCTTATGCTTTATGCAGTTGGCTATCTGCAGTAGCGGTCATGTCTTACTTACGCCTTGCAGTGTGTGACGGGGACAGCTATATGCTCAGTGCATACTGTCCTTGTTGTTAGCTGTCGTTTTATGCTTCGCCTTATAACCTATGACGGAAACTGCTTTGTTAGCAGTTAAATCTGTTCTTGATGTTAGCAGTCATGCCTTGCTTACGCCTTGCAAACTGTAACGGGAACCACTTAATGCTTTATGTAATCTATCCTTGATGTTAGTGGTCAAACCCTTATCGCCTTGTAATCTGTGACGGAGCATATTTAATATTATTTATCCCCTTTAAGTGTTCTGTAATAATCACAATATCTCTTTATAGGGCATTCAGAGCATCCGGGCCCAACAGGCCTGCATATCTTTTTGCCGAATGTTACAAACAATTCATTAACCATAAGCCAGTGTTTTTTAGGGATTTTCTTCATCAGCTCCTGCTCTGTTTTCTCAGGGGTTTTTGTGTTTACGATGCCTATCCTGTTTGAAACCCTGTGAACATGCGTATCCACTGGTATGGCAGGCCTGCCATATGAATAAACCAGCACACAGCCAGCTGTCTTCCTTCCTACCCCAGGCAGTGAGCACAGCTCTTCCATGCTTTCAGGCACATTGCCATTGTATTTTTTATCTATAATCCTGCTTATCTTCCTGATTCTTTTTGCCTTTACCCTGTAAAATCCAGAAGGCCTGATAAGCTTCTCTATCTCCCTGATGCCTGCGTTTGCAAGAGACCTTGCTGTTCTGTATTTTGCAAACAGCCTCCCGGCAGCAACTGATGTGTTTTCATCCCTTGTGCGCTGGGACAGCACAGTGCCTATCAGAGAGCGGAAGGGGTCTGACTTTATACTCTCCCATTGCATCTTCCTTTCCTTTTTCCATTCATGCTTGTCAAACCCGAAATCCACTGCAATCAGCTCAAGGATTCTGGCAATAGCCTTTGACATGCATAATTTTTTATTGCCTGAAATAAATTCATAACAGTTATTATGAGAATTGTAATCTGCGGAAGCGTGAACTTCCCTGAAAAAATGAAAGAAATAGAGAAAAGGCTAAAGAAAAGGGGGCATGATATTGTGCTTCCTTATTCTTTAATAAAACACAGCCTGAACAGCACAGAGGATGCCAGGAAACTAAAGGAGAGCAGCGATTACATAAAGGACATAAAGCCAGAGCTGACAAAAAGGCATTTTGATGAGATAAAAAACAGCGATGCAATAGTTGTGGTTAATGCTGAAAAGAACGGCATATCCAATTACATTGGGGGTGCAACTTTTTCTGAAATCATGCTTGCCTTTTATGTTGAACCAGAAAACCATTGTTTTCAAACAGTGGATGTATGGTTCTGGTTCAACAGCTGTTGCCTCGCCAAGAAAACCGCCGACTTTAGTAGGCGGATATACGGAGGCGGGAGGAGATTGAATCTGTAAGCCCTGTAATACTAAACGGCAATCTGGATTTGGTGAAATAAAGGAGATAAAATGCCGCAAAAAAGAGAAGAGTTTTTTGATGTTGTTGATGAGAACAACAAAGTAATTGGCAGGGAAAAAAGAAGCATTGTTCACAAAAAAGGACTCTGGCACAGGGCTGTTTATGTTTTCCTTTTCAGCAGAAGAAATGAAATATTCATCCAGAAAAGGGCAGCATCCAAGGATGTGTGCCCCGGGCTCTGGGACCTCTCGGTGGCAGAGCATCTTAAATGCGGGGAAAGCTATGAAAAGGCAGCAGAAAGAGGCATGAAAGAGGAGCTTAATATCAGGGCAGCAGACCTGAAAAAAATCGGCGAATTAAGGTTCATGCTTAAAGACAAAGAAATAACAGAAAGGGAATTCAACAGCGTTTACATGGCAGGGTTTGCAGGAAAAATCAAACTGGACAAAAACGAGGTGCAAAAAGGAAGATGGATCAAAAAACAAAACCTTCTTGATGAGATGAAAAAACATCCCGAAAGATTTACGCCATGGATAAAGCAGGCAGTAAAGTTTTTGTAATATCAGAGAGGCACATTACTCCTCAGTAACTCTGGGAGCCAGAATGAATGACAGGGACATCTTGTCAACCTTTTTGAAGCTGAGCCTTGCAGGATAGTCATTTCCAAATTCAAGAACAAGATGCTTTGAAAGCTTTCCTGCCTTTATCATTTTCTTCAGGTACTCCAGAGGATACTGTGCTTTTATATTTGAAGATGCCTCAAGCTTTAGCAGACCTTTGTCTTTTTTAACAACCTCAAGATGCGTGGAACTCATATCACCCTTGGCATGCATCCTGAAGCCTTCAGGACCTGCCTCAAAAACAACAGAATCACCAATTACCTCAGCATCTGATATGCCTTCCTCTACTATGCTGGGGTCTATCTCTATCCTGCTGCTGAAATTCAGCTGGTCTATTGGAGGTTTCTCTGTTGTTATATCAAGAAGAGGAACCTCAAATGTCCTTATGCCATTACCCTTTACGGTTATCCTTAGCTTGTTTTCATTTCCCTGCCTCTCCATAACAAGCTTGTCCGAGGGCTTTACCCTTTTAAGCACAGCAGCAAGATTGGCAAGGTTCAGGCCAAGATTGTCCTCACCCTCAACCTTGAATTCCTCAAATGCTGTTGGCAGTATCCTCAAATCTGTTATTGAAACCATGGTCCTGTCCGGCGATGCCAGACTCAGCCCGTCCTTGTTTACCTTGAATACCCCCTCATCCAGAATCTCTGCTATTATAGGAATGGTATTTGTAAGCAAATCCACATCAGCTAAAGACAATTTGAATGACATATACCTCACATTTAAAACTATACTGATAAATTAACTTTTTGATTTTTATGCTTTTCCCTCCAATTCCATGATTTTTCTGTATAAATCCATGTTCAGCCTGCTCATATCCTGGGCTATCTCCCCCTGAAGTTCAAATCCGTCCTCTACTGGTATAACCCTGCCGAATACCCTTACAAACTGGTTTATCTCTATTTCCTGCGGCTCGTCAAATGTTATGTTTATTTTGCCTGAGCCATCATCAAGCACGACCCTGTTGTCTTTCTTGTCAATAACAGTCCCCAAAACAGAAACCCTGACATCCTCTGCCTTTATATCTGATATTTTCTTCTCCGCAGCAGGCATCCTCTTTCTGATATCCGTAACATCTTCATCCATGCAAACACCAGCCAAATCACAGACTGCTTTATTAAGCAACAGCCGGTGCTTAATATAAGCAGTCAAATTATACATTGAATATGATTAAGTTTAAAACTCTTTATTATATAATGAATAAGAAATAAATATTCATGTGAGCCGCATGGAAAGGATGTACTCAAAGGATGCCAGCGCAGGCAAAAGGGTCCTTGTAAAGGGCTGGGTGGAGAAAGTAAGAGACCTTGGCGGGCTGAAATTTTTCTCACTGAGGGACAGGGAGGGCTCCATCCAAATCACTGCAAAAAAAGGCATGGTAAAGGATGAGATTCTGGATGTTTTTTCCAGGCTAAACAGGGAGGATGCTGTTTCTGTTGCTGGCAAAGTTAAGCACTCAAAACAGGCGCCCGGAGGAAAGGAGATAATACCTGAAAAAATAGAGATTGTGAGCAAGGCAAAAACCCCCCTGCCAATAGATATTGCAGGAAAGATAGAGTCAGGATTTGACAAAAGGTTTGATTACAGGTTTCTTGATTTGAGAAACCCGAAGGTACGGGCAATATTCAGGGTTATGGACAGGGCATTAACCAGCATGAGAAAAAGCTTTGAAGCCAATGGCTTTGTTGAGATTAACACACCGGTTATACAGGCAGCTGGAGCAGAGGGTGGCTCAACACTGTTTCCGATAATCTATTACCAGAAGGAGGCATTTTTGAGGCAGAGCCCGCAGCTTTACAAACAGATAATGATGGCCTCGGGCCTGGACAGGGTTTATGAGATTGGCCCTGCGTTCAGGGCAGAGGAATTCCATACAACAAGGCATGTTTCCGAATTCCTGTCAGTGGATTTTGAGATGGCATGGATTGATTCAGAAGAGGATGTAATGAGGATGCTGGAAACAATAGTTGCTGACACTTTGAGGGGGATAAAAAAGGAATGCAAGGAGGAGCTTGATTTGTTTGGAGCCAGGCTGAAGATACCGGAAATCCCGCTGAAAAGGATAGAGTATGAGAAGGCAATAGATATTGTGAACAGGGCAGGTATGAAGCTGAAGTTCGGGGATGATTTCATGGATGTTGAGGAGAAAAAGCTCGGGGAAATCATGGCAAAGAAAGGGCATGAATGGTATTTTGTTACAAAATTCCCTTCACAGATAAAGCCCTTTTACATAATGATGGACGGGAAGTATTCAAGAGGCCTTGACCTTGCGTTCAGGGGCCTTGAAATGGCTTCAGGCGGGCAGAGGGAACACAGATATGGTGTTCTTCTAAAGGCAATGAAGGCAAAGGGACTTGACCCCAGCAATTTCAGGTTCTATCTGGATGCATTCAAATACGGAATGCCACCGCATGGCGGAATAGGTTTTGGTGCTGAAAGGATGGTGCAGAAGATTCTGGGACTGGAAAACATAAAAGAGGCAATACTCTTCCCAAGAACGCCAGAGAAGCTTGTGCCTTGAACAATCCATTACCTGCAGTTTTTATTCTTCCTGACCTAATTTTAAAATGGTATTATGAAAGCCCAGATGTTTGTTATAACAATGGTTTTTCTTGCAGGCCTTTTGCTTTCAGTGCAGCAGGGATTATTACAATACTCTGCAGTTGATATGCGCTCAGCGCTTTCCAGCAATGATTTTTTTCTGCTGGAAAACATAAGAAATGTAATGGACATTACAGTGAAGAATGCTGAAAGCTGCACAGCCCTGAAGGAAGAAATTGATGAGCTTGAAAAATTCATGGAGAATTCATTAATAGTTTCTGAATACTTTGTAAACATTGAACATGAGATAAACTGCAACAACTGGTATAACACTCCAGATACAGGACCTTCACCACTTAAACTCATAATTAAAATCAGTGGAGAAAAAACCCAGACACAGGCAGCATTTTATCTATATCATGAATAGTTAAAAGCAAAAACAAAATCATACCCTTCTTTTTTTGTAAACCAGTGCAGCAGCTATTATCACAATTATTACAGCAACCACTGCCAGCGCTATGCCTGTTATATTAACAGGGGCTTCACAAACAAGCCCTGATTCATTGCAGCCATATGTGCATGTTTCAACTGTTTCCCAGCCAGTGCCATCACCAGAGCACTGCTGAAGTTCATTTCCAAGGCATCTCTTTAATCCAGGACTGCAAACTGTTTGTGTTGGGGCAATTCCCTCCTCTGTGTTGCACACAAGCGCTGTTTCATTGCATCCATACTGGCATGTTTCTATGGTTTCCCATGCACTTCCATCTGACATGCACCGCTGAAGGTCATCGCCAGAGCACTGTATAGCATCTGGTGTGCAAACAGTCCCTGCGGCTGCTGCTTCTTCACCTGTTATTGCAAATACAGAGAATCCAGGCGTTGTTGCCTGATAATATACATAATCTTCAACACCTGTAGCCCTGCCTGTTATGGCACCCAGAATTCCTTCAACAAACTCAATAACACCCTTAACTATGCATCCAAGCCCAAGGATTCCGCAGTCACCTGCTGTAACAGCCCCTGTCAGTGAAAGGCTTCCGCTGACCTTTGCTGTCTGAAGGGTTTGCCATGTGTTGTCCTTGTATCTCATCATTTTCACGCTGTTTTCATCTATACTGTTATCAGTCAGCCATGATTTCAAAACCTTGAATTTTATCTTCGCTGTTGTTATGTTTTCCTCTTTTATATTCAATGCTGTTATAGTCAGATAGGCAAAAACATTTCCGGGTGCATCTGTTACATTTGCTGGTTTTGCTGCTTCTTTTTTAACTGTCACAACCACATTCTCAGCATTGGTTTTTGGTGTTATTGTTATTTCCTGAACATACAGATCATCCTCTTTTGTAAATGCTGCAACACCTGATGTGCCTGCAGGTATTGTGCCTATGTTTACTGTTTCGGAAACGCTGGATGCACCGGCTGCACCACCACCAGGCGTGCCCCCAGTGTCCCTTCCACCCGTAGATGTTCCAGGCTCTCCGGATGCCCAGATGGAGAATTCACAATATGGAATCTGCCATGTGCATGTTGTGGAAGTTGTGCCTGTAAGGTTTGCCTCATCTGTTCTTTCAATGCAATTTTCCCCTGAATTATCGCACTGGTATAAATGGTCGCATGCTGTATCCCCTCTCGGAATTGTCAGTTTGCATATCTGCGGATGGAGATTGTTTATTATCTTGTCTCTTGTTTCTGATATCATGCCAACATATCCGATTGTATTTCCTGAGGAATCTGTTTCACTGTCACTGAACAGCAAATCACCGGCTTCCTGTATATCCCTGGTATCGCTGCTCAGGCCGGTTTTTGTCAGGGTAACATTAAGGAAAATGATCTCACCACCCTCTGTATAGTTCAGCTTTATATTGGCTCTCCTGCCGGATGTATAATTGGTTTTCATTCCTGCATTCGGGCCGCATACCTGTCCCTGCACATGTTCCCATGTTCCATCCTGGTCAAGGTCATAACTCACGGTCCAGCCATCAGGCACCTGAATCAGGGTTACAAAATTACAGTAGGGGCATCTTGTAGCACTTGCTGTTCTTATTGGGGTGCATGCGCTTATGCTGCATCTGGATTCAGAGTCACATATTTTTATTTTGTAATAATAGGTAGTGTTTGGCTGCAGGTCATAGTCAAGCGAGTTTACGCCACCATCATTATAGATCTCTGCTGTGTGCCAAAGCTTGTGCTCTCTTACATCATCACTCAAAATACCAATATCATATATTGTCCTGTTGTATGGCGTTGAGCTGCATGTTGAGTCATTATACCAGAAGAACACTGTACCATTTGTGGGCTTGCTTGTTTCATACATTATCAGTGCAGAATCAGTATATTCTTCAAATTTAACACCCACTATTACAGGCATGGATGTATCAACATAGTCAGGCGAATTTACCCCAACACCTTCGCAGTTTGGAGCAAATTCACAATCCCAGTCATTGCAGTCAACCATATCATCATCGTCATCATCCACGCCGTTAAGACAGTCCTCATACTTTACAAAGCCATGCATAAGTATGTCTTCAAACATTGCCGTGTCTACATCCTGCTCAAAAAACCCGTCTATTGAAAAGTCAATTGCCCCGGGTGTAACCCAGCCAGGGCCAACCATATCGGAAGGTGAACTTGCATTTTTGTTTTCACTCGCTGAAGCTGCGGACACCCTCATATCTTTTTCGGAATCATAAAGCAACGGGAATTTTTCAAGGTCAGATTTCTTTACAGCCAGCATTGGTCCATGTATTACAGAGCACATCTTCTCTTTCCATGCGCTTAAAGTTATATCAGCAGCCTCCCATCCCCCGCTTGCACCGCACTTGTAGGCATTGAATACCTCGGTGGCTTTGTTAAGACTGGAATTCCATGCAGATATGTACTTGAACATAAACTCATAACCCCCTGCTGATGAATTATGCCCAAGGGAACAACCTCCTGTGGTGCTCCCGTCTGTATCAAGGTATATGTAAAGCTTCACAGTCTGATTGCCGCTTCCGAACATACCAGGACCTGTTTTTTCATCCTTGCATATTCCTGCCTGGCTGAAGTCCCTGACATCTACACCAAACCCGAAAGCATCACCTATATCCTTCATTCCCAGTCCGCATATATCCACAGCACCATCAAGCCCGGAATCAGGCCCTACCAAATCACAGCCATCAGGATCAAATGCAACAGGAACAGGCGGCCCCTCTTCCATGCCATAAAACATATCATGCATTCCGGGAGAGGTACAGAAGCCGGTCATCCATCTGCATCCAGTGCCGCATTCAGCCTCTGTTGCAGCTGAGAAACATGTTGGCTCGCACCAGCCGCCATCAGGAGCCCCTGCCTGGGTTGTCCAGTTGCAGTAGGGGCTTTCATCACATGCTGTCTGGTTTGAGCTTAAAGTGATGTTGGTATGACACTGTTCAAATACGTTTGTGCAGTATCCAAATTCGCTGCTCCACATGCACTGTGTCTGCTCATCACACATTGTCTGGTTCCAGTCATACTTCCAGCATTCCATGCTCCAGTCAGGCTCACAGAACGGATATGGTTCAGGCATCCACTGGCATGCCATGCCGATCAGCGTTTCATTTGTGCATGCTGACTCATTCCCGTCATACTTCCAGCATTCCATACCTGCCTGTGCACCTGTGCCCATTCCACCAATAACATCCCCGCCTGCAAACCCTTTTGGATTGCACCAGCCGGGTTCCTTCCATCTGCAGCCTTCGGTGGCATCACATGCATTCTGGTCGTTTGATAATGATTCATTCCAGCAGTCAACTCCTCCAGCACTCCAGTCCTCCATGCACCAGCCGTCAGTCCATCTGCATCCTGCAACGCTGTTACAGCCGTTTTCACCAAGGCTCTGGTTATAGCATATAGGCTCGCAAAAACCAGAAGGGTCCCAGTAGCAGATATCAGAATGCTGACTGCATGCTGCCTGGTTATCATAATCCCAGCAAACCATTAACTGGTTATCGCACCAGCTGCCCCATGAATCAGTTCTCCATGTGCAGCCAGCTGCAGTGTTACATGAGACATTGTCATTATACTGCCAGCAGTTTGATGACCAGTCCACATCACACACCGCGCCCCAGTCATTTGTTTCCCATCTGCAGCCCTCAGTGAGATTACACGCAGTCCTGTTACTGTCATACAGCCAGCAGTTTTTTGGGGCAAACGCTGCAGGCTCGCACCAGCCGCCTTGGGTCTGGCACCATTCTGTGGTGGCTCCCTCACCTTCACAATATGTGTCATTTGTCCATATACAATCCGATGGGCTGGCTTCGCATGCTGTCTGTGTTGTCATGGAATAGCATTCTTCCCCGATGCTCCAGTCCTGCTCACACCACCCGCTTCCTGTTCCATTGGACCATTCACAGGTTGCATTCCTCGCAAGGCATGCTGACTCATTCCCGTCATATTTCCAGCAGTCAGCACCAGGGAAATCACACCAGCTTCCCCAAGGGTCTGTCATCCATGTGCAGTTGTTGGCAATGCAGTTTGCCTCGCCAAGGTCTTCCAGCTCTGGATTATACCAGCCAAAACAGTCACCTGAAACAAATCCGCAAAACGAATCAGCAAAGCATTCAGGATCAGTGCAATCAATAAGGTTATCATTATCATTATCAATAGAATCCCAGCATATTTCGGCTGTTTCTCCTGCCTTTGAGCAGTAGCCATCATTTTCCCCGCCTGACCATTCACAGGAACCTGTTGCATTGATTGCGCTCCTGCCTTTGTTTACACAGTCATACTGCGTATAACATCTGTCACAGGAATCTTCACATGTTTTTTCACTGCTGTCAACACAATACCCGCCCATTTCACTATTGTTTTCCTGAATCCATTTGCATTTAACATTATTGAATTCGTACGCATGCTCACAGTAGCACTTGGGGGTATTGCACATGTCAAAGGTTGTTGCAGAGCCTGGTGCAGCACTGGAATAGCTTGAAGCATTTGGGTTTCCATAATAGGTGCAGCTTCCGCAGTCTGTTGTGCAGTCTGAAGCTATTCCAGTTTTAAACTGTTTTTTCGCCCTGCATGTGCCAAACCCGTTGGGAGCATCAGCATCAGCAGTAAATACGCATTTTGGGTTTTGCAGGCAATACTCCCTGGCGCTGGCTGTTGAATTATGCGCAGTCCCGTCAAATTTGTATTCACATGCATAGCATGCCTTCATACAGTTTCTTTCATCGCTTCCCTTTGGCTCACATCTTCCGGATGGCACAGAAAGGTTTCCCTCGCAGTAATTCTCCAGAACCCATTTGCATCCGGCAGCCAGGCAGTTCCTTTCATTATCCAGAATGGTGCAGCTTTGGGTTTCATTTACACCAAAAATATCCTCCCTGTTGGGTATGCATGTTTTTGTGGAGTTATCCCATATGCAGGGCATATACCATGGGTCTCCGGCTATCTGGTCGCATAAGGTCCTTGCAGACTCGGAATCAGTTGTTTTCATAATAACATCCTCGCATGAGGTTACGCCCTCCGGGACAGGTTCCATTTCGTCATAACATGCATGACTTATCCTGTTTTCAGTACAGCTTCCAGCCTTCCATTCACAGCATGTAGCAAGCATGGATATGGTGTTGCAAAGCCTTGATTCATTAATCATAGTGCAGTTTATTCCGTGATCCTGTATCTGGTTTGCATTGGCATGGCTTGTATTAATTATGCATTCATTGCTGCTGTATTCACAGCCAAGAACATTATTGCAGTTTGTTGAATTTTTATCAAAAAGGTAACATCCGGGGTTCCATTCCTCAAAAATACTTTCCCCATAACCAAAATCAGAAGGGTCTATGCAGCTTCCCCCCAGAGCAGGATTGGTCCAGTCAGTATACTGCCAGAAGCAGTAGTATGTTTCCATACACTCCCTTTCTGTTGTTATATTGGAACATGACATATTGAAATTCGGATAACACCAGCCATCGTTGGGTCCTGCGCCCCAGCTCTCCCAGGCACAATTCAACCCATAGGCATTATTCACACAATCATTCTGGGTGCCTCCTCTCCAGCCATCCCATGTCCAGCACTGTACCTCTTCACACCAGCCCCAGCCTTCTGAAAGCCGCCATGTACAGCCTGCAGCTTCACACTCGCCGGCAGTACTATAATCCCAGCAGCCCTCCTCCATGCAGTATGATGAGCCGTCCCATGTGCAATTTAATCCATAGGGATTGTTTTCACATGCACTCTGGTTTGTAAAGTCAAAATGCCAGCATGAGTACTCTTCGCATGAATCATGAACATAATAATTATCTACCCATGTGCAGTTCATACCTTCAGGATTGTTTTCACACACACTCTGATTTGTTCCTGAATAATCCCAGCAGCCCTTTTCATAGCAGTAAGAAGACTGGGAATTCCATGAGCAGCTCTGGTTTTTTGAACCCAGCCCATTATTGCATTCAGCTTCTGTGGAATAGCTCCAGCAGCCTGCTTCATAACAGCTTCCCCATCTGCATCCTGTAGCATTCCTGCATTCAGCCTCTGTTTCCAGCTCCCAGCAATTTATGTTGGGATTGTAGCCTGTGCATTCGTTTTCCCAGCTGCATCTCAGATTATAGATGTTATTTTCACACGCACTCTGGTTTGTTCCGTCAAATGTATCGCAATGAGGCTGTTCGCACCAGCCCCAGTCCGTTCCTGTCTGCCATGTGCAGTTTTTTCCGGGAATATCAGCTGAGAGGCATGCTGTTTCATTCCAGAAATTCCAGCATCCCAACTCTTCGCACCATCCGCCCCATTCGTCTGTATGCCAGTTGCAGTTAATATCAGCTTCGCATTCTGTTTCTGTTGTATAACTCCAGCAGTCTGCAGCAGCAAACGGAGAAACAAATATAATTGAAAACATAGTAATTGCTGCAACTGCCCAAAAAAGAACAAATCCAGCCCTCATTATATATAATTAATATAGAGAATATAAATATTTAAACCAATTCAAACCAAATATTATTCATGAATAATTCTAAAGGGGCATTCCAGCTGAGTCTGAGCTTCATTATAATAATAGTTTTTGCTATTGTTCTTTTAACCCTTGCAGTAACATGGCTGCAGGGCGTGATAACCAGTGTAACAGGTCTTACAAATGATCTAACACAGCAGGCACAGAGCAAGCTTCAGAGCACGTTTTCGCAGACAAACAAAAACTTTGCTGTATGGCCCAGCAGCTATAAGATTGAGTGAGGCAAGGCATTCAAGATGTCTGCAGGAGTGAAAAACAATGCAGATGACGGGGCAAGCCATAAATTTGTATTGAATGTTGTCCCTGCAGCTGCAAGTGTAAGCATATTTAGCTCCTATGGCTGTTCAGGAACTGATATAAACAGCTGCGTTGCACTTGAAAATGATATGGCAGGATGGGTAACATTTCCCGCAGGCGTGTTCACAGTGCAGATAAACAGTGTGGGATACAGGGATATAACAATAACAATACCAGATGATGCCAAAACCGGAACATACCAGTTTGATGCTGTCGTGTGCTGCACTGACTGTGCTGATTATGCTGGCTCCTGCACAACAGACAACCTTAACTGGGGCGGAAGCGCGCAGCCGATTCAGATAATTGTTGAATAATTCTTTGAATATATTATAACAAAAACAATTATTATTTAGTGGGATGTATGAATGTGGGAGCTGTGTTTGGCATAATATTTGCCGCAATATTCATAGGATTTATCCTGGCATTTGGTACAGGAGCAATAACAGACATATTCTGTGTTGGCAATGTTGCCCAGACAAACAATGCAGTAAAGCAGCTTGAGATAGCTGTTGAAAACCTTTATGTAAGGGGATCCGAGGGCTCAAGCGATGAATATACACTAAACATACCTGACAATGCAAGGGTATGCTTTGTGAACAGCACAGATGCAAGCCCGAATGTCCTGGGCGGCTGGATGCCAGACCCTGATACAGCGCATATAGTGAAAAGAAAGATAGAAACACAAAACCTCAATGTATGGGTTTACTACAACTGCGGAAGCCAGGAGCCGGGTTACAGGATTGAGTATCTCTCTGTGCCCAGCAGCTTTTGCGCCAGTCCAGGAACATCGCTCTATCTGGAGAACAAGGGACTTTCGGTTGAGATATCAAAAATGTAATTCATCAGCGCATGATTCAGAGTTCACATAACTGATATGCATGATAACATTATTCCAGCTGTTCAAGATGATTTTTGGCATAATTGTGGCAGCCTTTATTCTCTATGCGCTTCTGAATTATTCAGGCAGCTATTCAGTATTTCAGGAAAGCGGCATAAAGGCAAAGATATTGAACAATTTCAGGGAAACAGCGCAGGATGTTTATTATTCCGGAAATGCCATAACCTATACAGACTTTTCTGCATATGATTTTTCTGGCACAAGATATGAACCGCTCAGAAACCCCCCTCTAATAGTGTCCGAAGCAGGGGAAATGGATATATGGTTTCCTCTTTTCTTTGTTATGGGAGAGAATGTTTACATACACAGGGGCAGCCTTGATTACAAATTCTGGAAATTTTATTTTGTTGAGGCACTACCTGATATGAATATAATCTTTAATCCTGTTGACAACACGCCTGATGCATGGGAAATAATGCAGGGCATAGTGGAGCTTATGCCTGATACAGCAGGAACAGAAAGGAAAATATATTTCGGACTTTGTGACGGGGATTTTTATGAAACAAATGCATGCGGAGGCAAGCCATGCAGCAGAAATGACTTCCTTAATGCGCAGTCCACATTCTCTGCAACCCGGTTTGATAAATGCACAGCATCCCTGCCGCAGAACTCAAGGCTTGTTGTGATATCATCAGGCTGCACGCAGGGCTATGCAAACAGCAGCATATGCATAATACCATCCGGTTCAGGTGTTGGAAATTTCTATATCTCGGGTTCTCCTGAAAAATTTATATACAGGGATTCCCTTGACCTGCTGTCTGCAGTCCTTGGCGGGACAGAGCAGGATGCATTTGGCAAAACGCAGGGGGAAAAATTTTATGAATACAAAAACAGGATATTTGGGGAAAGATTAAAGATAGCATCAGACATAACCGCCAAAAGGTCGCTGCTTGTTACAGGAAGGCTTAACCCGGATACGGAAAGCACTGACTATTACTGCAGGTCAGTTTATATTTCCCTTGAGGGCATAACAAACCAGATAAAATCACTTGTTTCCAACAGGAATTACTACACGAATACAGCAGACCAGACAAACCTTAAGAATCTCCTTGAGCAGGCAAAGCTCAATTACCAGGAGCTTGTAAACAGGGGATGTGAGTATCAATGAAAACAAAAAACATAAAGGGGCAGTATTCTGTTCTTGAATATGTGTTTCTTTCCCTGTTCATTATAGCAATCATAATAGGGCTCATGTTTTTCCTTACCATATGGAGCAGCATACAGTTTGGAGCTGAAAGCATGAAAACAGAATGGGACAGGGCTTTATGGCTCGGCCAGTATGTTCAGAACATTCCCCTGCTGGTTAAGGAAACAGGCATGTTTGATGATGGCAAGCTGACAGCCCTTGCAAGCATGGGCCCATCAAAGGCATGCGAATATCTTGAAAGCCTTGCAGGCCCTGACTTCTTTATGGAACTCAGGATTCTGGATGGAAATGAAACCCAGATAAACTGCACATGGCAGAACTATCCTGACTGCAATTACTGGGAGTTCTGCAAAAATACAGGCAAAAAAAAGAAAAAATTCTACACGCTTCCTGTAAATGTTTACAGAAGGATAGGGTTCAAGCTTCAGGAAACAACCACAGGCAGAACAGACATTGGAATATTAAAGGCAGGTGTGTACTGAGGGTAGCAGCGGAAGGAGATTGCATGAATGCAGAAAAAAACCATGAAAAGGCGCAGGCAAGCATAATAATGATAGTCCTTGTTCTCATAATATTTGCAGGGCTTGCCCTGTTTCTCCTCTCCTTTGCAAAAACAATGAGCCAGGAGGATTACATGAGCACCTATGTTAACAGTCTGCTGCTTTCAATAATGAGAACAGACACAGGATACCTGGATTCAGACTGCAGGCTTGTGTCAGATGCAATATCATGCAGCTTTTTCTCAACAGGGCTTGTGTGCAGGGATTCGGAAATAACATGCGACAGCCTGGCATACAGAAAGGTGGAGGAATACATAAACAGAACCATAAAAAAAGGCTTCAGGTATTTCTTTTCTGTAACACCGGAAGGATTTGTTGCAAGGTCAAGCTCGGGGGAGCCAATAAAATTTGAAATCGGGGATTCAAAGCTGAAAAGCGAGAAAACAGAAAAATGGAGCGCAAACCAGAGAATAATGAAGGCAACAGCAACAGGCCAGTATTCCCTGAAGGTTCAGCTTGTTATAGCTGTGAAAAAATAACAGCATGCCCAGCTCTGCGAGCCCATGATTTCAAATAATTTCCAAATTTATATACATATAATGTTAATTAATTATTATGAATATTAGGAAGGGGCAGGCAGAGCTCATAATCCTGGTTGGCATAATAGTTGTTTTTGTGGCTGTTGTTTTCTATACATACCAGTCAAGCCTGTTCACGGCACCTGTAACACCTGAAACAGAAAACATAAGGAACACTATAGAGAACTTCATAAGGGAGGGAGCAAGAGACACGCTCAGAACAATGTATGATTACGGCGGATACCTGGAGGCGCAGCCCGGCTCCGTGATTTTTCTGGGAAAGGAAATTCCATACTGGCAGAAAAGCGGACAGGTATCATACCCTGATGTGAGGCAAAATCTTGTACAGGGCGTAACAAGCTATCTGAATGAAAACAAGGATTCTCTTGAGGCAATGCTTGCAGGAAAGAATGTAACCCTTGGAACCGCCTATGTAAGCGCGGTTATCCTGGGAAGCCAGATAACCCTTACAGTAAACATGCCAACCCAGTACATGGAACAGAGCCTGCAGCAGCCGTATGTTGTTACAGTTCCATCCAAACTCGGCGAGATATATGAGTTTTCAAAGGGATTTGCAGCGCAGGAGGCCACAAGCAGATATTTTGAATATTTCACTGTGTCCAGCATGATGATAAGCCCGTTTGAAGGCGGTGTGCAGGCAGTGCCTGTTGTGGTTTTGCTTACGCAATGCGGGGAAATGGTTTTCAAAACATGGTTTGATATAAAACCCGGAATGGAGGATGTAATAAAAACAACGCTTGCTCATACCTATATGCCAGGCAAGTCACCGCTTGGCGTAATGCACAAAACAAGCTTCCCGAAATATATGATACCTGAAATAGGAAACAAGGCATATGAGGATTTGAATATAAGCTTCCATCTGCCTGATGATTTTGAATTAACGCAGAGCAATTTCCAGTTTACCCCAAATCCGATAAGTGCATTTACAGAGCCTGTGCCAATGACAAGCCAGTGCTATTCAAACCCTGTTTATGTCAAGTATGCAGTAAACTACCCTGTTATTGTAAGGGTAAAGGACAGCCTTACAGGAGACAGCTTCCATTTCGCGATTGATGTTTCCATTTATGACAATGCGCCAAGGCCATGGACATCTGATACAACAGGATACACACCAGAGGTGCAGCAGGAGATATGCGAGAACCAGCTCTGCACAGCAAGCATAACAGTCACAGACAGCAGCGGTGCACCTGTTTCTGGAGCAGAAGCAAGCTTTATGGGATGCCCAATCGGAAGAACAGACAGTAATGGTATAGTGACAGCTTCCATACCATGCGGTATAGGGCCTCTTGTAATATACAAAAACAGATACCAGACATTCGAGCAGATGATGTCCTCAGACCATCTTGAAGGCACCACGATATCTATTGAAAAGATACCTGTGGTAAATCTGAATTTTTATGAAGTTAATATAGTCAACAACACGCTGACAGACGAGTACTGGATAAGGGTTGGAGATGTGAATATGATAGATGATATAACAGATGAAACAATTCATATAATATTTTATGACCTTTCAACAGGCGAAACCTATGAGAGAATATACGAGAACAGGCAGGCAACAATAAGGCATATACCCCCGGGTTCATATGCTGTTACAGCCATGCTTTCAAGCCCTGATATGGCAATCATGTATGGCGCTGTGCTAACCACACTTACAATAACAGAAGATATGGACGGAGGCACACTTTATGTTTATCTTCCTTATAATTTTGAATTCAAGGACATAACAGACAGCGTTGAAAAAACAGTTGCATCCAGAACATTAACAGCAGTGCTGGAGGAATGCGGCATAGGACCAATATCAAGCGAACAGTACGATATAAATAATTTACCATGTAAAAAAGCATATAGCGAGATTGTAATCTAAAAGATGAGAATATGGATATAAAGCACCTTGCACTGGAAATCTTTGCAGTAGCGGTATCCTATTTATTGTTAATGTTACCTGTAACATCAGCCACAAGCGTTAATATATTTTTCAATGGCATACAGCAGGACACAACAGATATATCTCCCGGAAATCTTGTAAGCAAAGAGATAAACGTGTATCATGATGCTGATGATATAACATGGACAAACATAAAGGTTCTTGTAACCCTGAGCAGCGCAAGCCTTTCCCACAGCATAAAGAAAATATATTTATACAAATGCAAAACACTGTCGCCATCCGCATGCATCCAGGGAACGCCCCAGGTATTTGACAGCTGGATTGATACAGAGCTTTCATGGAATGATATATCCCAGAGTGAGGGCGTGGGGGTTTATCCCCAAACAGCAAACCTGATGTTCCTTGTTAAGCTTGAAGACTTCAATGGCAAGGCAAGCTGGGTTGGCTTCTGGGATACCATAAGAAGAATAGACTACAACATATTCAATCATTATAGTTATCCCCTCAATGAAATTGAATTTCATGCAAAATCCCTGGATATGATAGAACCCATAAAGACATACATAGAAAATTACCAGATGATTCCCTTCAACTGGGCAGAGAAGGTTGTATTCAGGATGGCAAACATACTCTATGGTGTTGGTGCAAACGAGCAGGAAATTGAACAGACACCACCGTTTTTTGATGGGGCCCAGACAAGTACAAACCAGGTAACAAGCATAGGAAAGGACTATTACTTTGTGCTTTCAAACATCACAAGCGGCATAACCAATCCTGTAACCATGCGTTTGAATCCATCATTCACATGCGGCAATGGCCAATGCGAAACAGACTTGGGAGAAACCACATCAACATGCTGCTATGACTGCGGCTGCGCAGCAGATTTCTATTGCGATATGAGTGATGAACAGAATCCGGAAACAGGCGCCTGCAGGTCGCTAACAGAAATCACAGTAGATGTAACAAGCACATCAATGGCTGACATAACTGACTGCAGCCAGAACCAGCAGTTAACTATAACAGCGCAGATAAATAATGCACCTTCCAACCTTCCCGCAACGCTTACAGGATATATAAAACTGAATGAAACCCAGTATAATGTTCCATGCCAGTCAAGCATCCCAGGAATATATGAATGCACTGTAAATCTGCAGCCAGAGGTAAGATGCGGTGACGGAAGCTATGTTCTTGGTCCAAATGAGATTAATTTCACCATACCATTTAATGACGGACCTGATATGATAACTGAAACAATAGGAACAGAATTTTCTGACATAACAGTAAACTACAACTGCGAATGTGCAGGCGGATATTATTGTGATTCCGGTCTGAGAATGTGCAAGCCGGAGGGGCAGATAGCGCTTGTTATAATAAATGTTACCTCATATATGGATAATTACAATCCTGCAGGGGATAACATAGGAATATATGCAACAATAAACAATCCCCCATCTGACATGAGTATTACAGGAAGTTCATATGTTCTGGGAAACATAACCTTTGACGGAAGTTCTTCGCCTGGTTCCTCAGGAAGCGTGACATGTGATGAAAGCAACAACATATATTACTGCAGCATACCGCTGTTTATACAAAACTATGACCACTCAAGGCAGTATATAGTGAACGGAAACAGCCTCTCATTTACAATAAGCTTTAGTGATGGCGGCAACTCCATAACAAAAACGCTTACAACAGGGTTTTCCGATATTATAGTGCCTTCGTACAGATGCGGTGATACTACATGCAATGCCGAAGAGAATTCAGATAACTGCTGCCTGGACTGCGGATGTCCCAATCCCGATGATTACTGTGACAGGGTTTACGGCTGCGTGAACGAAAACAACATAACCATGGTTATCGATACAATAACACCTGAAAACCTGACTGACTGCAAGATACCCCATGTGCTTAACATAAAAGCAAGAATACTCAACGCGCCAAGCGACCTTGTTCTCAATTATTATTATTATCTGCAGAATGATGAAATAAAGGGCTGGAACCTGTTATGCATGGAATCACCGCCAGGATCAAATATGGGAATTTTTGAATGCCAGCTTGCTGTTCCCCCCATTGATGATTGTTCCCTGCCTTATTACACGCTTGGCAATAATAAGCTGAGGTTTTCAGTTTCATTTCCAAACGGCCTCACGCAGGTTCTGACAAAAACGCTTGAGGCTGAGTTTCAGGATATAAACATAGTTCCAACATACCATTGCGGTGACAATATATGCGAATATGACCTAAACGAGAGCGGCTCTGTGTGCTGTATTGACTGCATATGCGGCTCAGACCCGGATTTTGGATCTGAATATTACTGCGACTATGACCCCCAGCTGAATCCAAACGGCACATGCCTCCCAAAAAACAACATAACACTTGTTATAGACAAGCCGATGGCAGTTGTGCATTTCACAAGCTGCGAGAAGGCAAACACAGTAAACATAAAGGCGCATGTTGAAAACCAGCCTTCAGGCATGATTGTTGAAAATATTTTCGGCATTTTCAACGGGGAAACAGCTGAATATATCTCATGCACACCTGAAATGGGAATAATTACAACACCAAACTATACAGGACCTGTTGAATGGAACTCATACAACTGCAGTCTTATTGTACCTGCAGAGCAGCAATGTTCACAGGGCCAGACATACACCTATAGCAATAACTCACTCTCATTCTTCATAAGCTATACAAACGGTTTGGGAAAAAGGGAAACACAGATACTTACACAGCCATATCCTGATGTGACAATAACCCAGAATATAAGAACACTTTATGACATAATGCAGGATGCAATCAGCAGGATGAAAGGAAAGCTTCAGGAAACCATAACACTTATGGAGGACCTCATCAAAATGTGGGAGGACTGTTTGGACATGCTGATTGCATTAACCATAGTAATGGTTATAGGAACAATTGTGGCAGGCGTTATTGGAGCCAAGACCGGAGGGACAGAAGGATTCTCTGAAACAGTAAAGGCATCAAGTGCAGCCAGCACTGCAGTCATAACAACACTCATGGGCATATGCGAAATAATGGGTAAGGTAATACAGCTCAGAATAAATATGAAGGAAACAGAGATTGACTTTATAAGAATGGAAACATGCATCGAGGTTTACCAGCACCAGATGGACACGGGAATGTGTGACAGGAATGCTGAGGGCTGCTTTAATGCAATAGCAGGCTGCATAGAGTTCGGGGAAATTAATAGTTTCATAAACAGCGCACAGAGCATAGGCAGGGATATAAACTCCCAGGTACAGCGGATTGGAAACGCATGGAGAAATGTGGGAGAAACAGTTGAAGGCCTTTCATTCGGAGCCCAGGGAGAAGGTGCAATAAGCTTCACATGCTCTCCTGGAGGCAGCTACTGTTGCGGCTATGTACCAAGAACAACAACAGGCGCAGGGCAGAACCAGTACCAGCTTCAGACAGTCAGCCTGACTATGGCCAGTCTGAAAAACTGTGAGAGGCCAAGCATAAAGATATACTCAAAGAAGGACTGGCTGGCAAGCTCCGATGTATGCAAATCAGCAAGCGGCAGGGCAGATGATGAGGCAGAAACAGCAGCAAACCAGATATGCATTGAAGCTGGTACAGGGTGCAATGTTGACAGGAAGACCATAAGCAGGCATGACAGGGTTTTTGAATGCAAGTATCTGCTAAAGGAAGGCGACAACGGATACGATGAAAATGTAAAGATGCAGTGCGAGGCAAAATCAGCATATGCGAATCAGGCAGGAAAAGAAAAAGCCAATAAAATATGTGAAAGCGAGGGCGGTTCAGGCTGCAAGGCAAAGGCAACCTTCTGGGGTGAGAATGAATTTAAATGTGTATCCTCAGAAACAGGATTCAAGGAAATAACATCTTCTTACAGGGGAACCACAAAGGAGCTGTTCGGACCGCAGATGTTTGGCCAGTCAGACCAGGATTCGGGAAATGATGAATATGCCTTTGTTCTGGCATGTGATGGCGTGGACACAGACACATCCCAAACAGTGAAGTACTGCCTGGGAACACCGCAGGCAGGATGCGGAACAGGCTCTCCATGCGCTGCTGTCCGCCCGGAATGGGAAGACATGGCTCCAAAATCACCTGCAGGCACAATAACACCAACAGCAACACCTGTTGATACCCCAACAACATTCAGCGTCCAAACAGACGCATCAGTTGTTTCTTTTGTATGGCTTATAAACGGCAGAGAATTGCGTAGAGGCAGAACATATGATGATGATAATTATGGCTACAGGGTATTGGATATAACCAGCGATGGAAGATTGATAATTGAATTCACAAAACCAAACAGATACCCGCTTGAATCGCGCATAACAGATGACAGCGGAAACATTGGCTACATAACAGAATGGATAGATGTTTCACCCTGATTTTTATTTCCTTCTGCCTAATTATTTATATGAAATTAGCACCTGCACTTTTCCTTGCTTTTGCAATAGTTATGCTGTTTTCCCCTGTGTCAGCCCTGAGGATTAATGATAATCTTTATTTCACAATAAGCAATGACAGCGTAAAATGTGTTGATATTTTTCTGCCTGATGATGCAGGGGTTTTTGACCTGGGGCTTTTCGAGTATGTTATAACAAGCACAAGCCCATGGGGCGACCTGACAGAGCAGATAGTGAGAACAGATGAGAACAATACAGTACTGATACCAATATGCTTTTTTGGCTCAGAATGGCCAGAGTGCCAGTGCTCAAACCATACAATCACCATATCAGTGCCTTCGCTTGGGATAAGCAAAACCTTCAGAGGCGGGGTTTGCGTATCCAGCATAGAGGATGTTGATATTGTGGATGATGCCGGGGGGCAGACACCGGACCAGGTTCTTAACACCAACATGGACATGTTCAGTATAGGATTTCAGATGCCAGTTCAGCATGCAGCTCCGGGGGAAACCGTTACATACAGGCTGTTTGCCGAGTCGCAGGCGGATATAGTGCTTGACATAATATTTGAAAATTCAGAATTATCAGTAATACCTGCCCAGGCGCAGGCAGAGCTGGACAGCTCAAACCCCTTTGAACTCTTTGACTTTAATGTTACAGCCCCAAGCCAGGCAGGAAGCTATACGTTTACAATAACTGCTGCAGCCAGGGACTGCACAGGAAATTTCTGCACAAAAAAAGCCAGAGGAACGCTTAATGTTGGAGGCACACCCTCCGCAGGATTTTCTGTAAATCTGTTCCCAAAAAACCTTAATGTCAGGGAGCTTACATCTGTTAGATATGAATTTTCAATCCAGAACTTTGGTGAACCGGAAAACTTTACCATAACAGGAAACATACCACAGAATCTTGCCACAGATTTCCGGGAAACAACCCTGTTTGTAGGGTCCAAAAAAATAAAAAGCATAAAATTTTCTGTTACGCCTGCTGCATCCTCAAGCCTTTATGAGATAACAATATCCGCCACTGGCTCCGGAAACAACACAAAGCATGCCACTGCATACCTTTCCACAAATGAAATGCTGACAGACCCGCAGAGGTATGCAAACAGCATAACAGGAAGCACAGACAACAGAAGCATTATAAACAATGTGAACAACGCAATGAACAGCTGGCAGAATTCATACAGCTCAAACACATATGGAGCGGATACAGGGCAGTACAGCAGCCTGCAGGAAACCCTTGGCATTGCACAATCCTCACTTAAGTCATCCCAGGAGCAGCCAGCGGGAATATGCACCCCAGGCAAAAAGCAGTGTTATGGTATGCTCCTTCAGGAATGCAGGCAGGACGGCTCAGGCTGGGAAACCCTTGAAACATGCGATTATGGATGCGATAATACACTGCATGCATGCATACAGGACAGTGGAGGGCAGCCATCTGCAGGTTTTGACTACATATGGATTATTGTTATAGCTGTCATTGCTGCAGCAGCCATTGGCTTTATTTTTTACAGAAAAAAATCAGGCGGCCTGGAGGCCGAGCTTGAACAGGAGTTTTGAGTCTTAATTTTATGCTGAACCAGAAAACCATTGTTTTCAAACAGCGGATGTATGGTTCTGGTTCAACAGCTGTTGCCTCGCCAAGAAAACCGCCGACTTTAGTCAGCGGATATACGGAGGCAACATTATATTAGTCTGACTCAGAATTCTTCTTCGCTTCCAGCATCATCCTCAAACTCTTCTTCCCCGGCAGATTCCTTTCCACTGCCAAGACCATGTTTTTTGAGAAATTTGAATGCTACAAAAACAACCACCAGCACCACAACAACTATTATAACAAGAGTGAAATCAAAACCCCCGCCTGCACTAACAGGCTGCACTGCAGCCCCAAGAGCAATAACATTCTGAAGAAGACTGAATTTTGCGCTGGCAGAGTCATAGTATTCTTTTGCCCGGGTATAATCACTGTCTTTATATGAATCTGCAGAGCTTATATCGCTGTCTATGTCATCCAATATATAATAAAACAGGTTTTCCTGATCCAAACTAAGATTCATTCTGAAGCTGGAAAATTCCTGCTGCAGTGAATCTACATCGCCTGAAATATCCTGGAAAAATTCAGCGCTTACAACTATATTTGCTGTTCCAGCACCTGTATCTATCTCAATTGTGCCGCTGTATCTTCCGGGGCTGGGAGTTGAAAGCGAAACATTCACTATTCCTGAGCTGCCTGGTGCTATGGAATTTGGCAAAACCACAGAAGCTATTGAGCCTATTGTTCCAGTGGCTGAATAACTAATGTTATCCATTGTGCTGTTTCCAAGGTTTGAGAGCGTGAATGTTCTGTAAATTGTTTCTCCAACTGTGCTGGTTTCAATCCATGTTGAAGGTGAAATGCTCAGGTCACCAGACACGCAGGCAGGGCAGTCCCCACCAGCGCTCCCATCACACTCATTCATAACGCTTATGGTTATGTTTACAGGTATCCTGCCTATCACAGTTCCGTTTGAAACAATATCTGCCTGGGTTCCTATCTCCATGCTGTTTTGTATGTTGTTCAGGTTTACAGTAAAGTAAATAGTCCCTTTTCCTTCTATTGTGCTGTTGCCCAGGGTTATGCTGAGATATGGTGAAAGCGCAGATATTATGCTGGTTGACAGGTCTGCTATGCTCTCATTGCCAAGATTTCTTATCCTGAATCCTCCCTGCGAAAAGCTCTGTCCTTTTGTAACCATAACATCCAGGGAAACAGCATCTATCTCCAGGTCAGCAGGCACATATGCCCCACCGGTTTCTTCACCTTTAATTACAAATCTTACCAGGTCACCGCCAAAGCTTGTTCCTCCGCTGTTTTGAGCGGCGAATGCCATGTAGTACTCGCCGGGCCCCAGGCTTATATTGCCTATGTAACCTCTTATGGGAGTATAATAAACCAGGCTGCCTGACTTTTCAGGCAGAAGGTCTATGCTGCTGTTGTATGTTTTGTAGCTTACACCTGTAACCCCTGTATCAGACCATACTGTTATATCAACCATGCCATTATTATTTGTTGTTATGTTTATGGTAAGCTCTATATCACCTGCATTTACAGTGTCCTGAAATCCGCTTTCCTGACCATAGGCATCGCTAATGTTTACAGAGAATGTATAAGGTATAAATGTTTCAGAGCCCTGATATTTTGATGCATAGAAGGGCGTGGGACCGCATGTGCTCTTTTCATCTGTATTTGAAAAATAGCAAACCCACCTGTTTCCGGACCTTGGAAACGAGCCAAAACCATCTGCTATGCCAAAAACCTGCCATCTTACCCTTATGGACTTGGAATATTCCCCCGGATCTGCTACTGCAATAAAGCTTGCGTTTGCGGAGAATTTTTCAGGGATAAATGTTACTATGGGGTCGGGAAGCGCCTGCACATTAACCAAAACCAGTGCAAAAACCAGAAACCCGGCTGCCAGCCCCGCACATATTTTCATATATAATTATTATATTCCCGCTCTATATAAATCCTTCCAGTGAATATTTATTGTGTTAGGTGCTGATATGAAGGCACAAAAAATCCTTCCCGCAGGAAAGCCTGTTATATTTGTGGACAACAGGGAGCTTAACTCAAATGTAGCAAGGCATATAAAAAAATACAACGCGCTTGTCAGGGAGGAACAGCTCGAAGTCGCTGACTATATATGCTCAAAAAGAGTAGCCTGCGAGAGAAAAACAGTTGAGGATTTCATCCAGTCCATCACGAACCAGAGGATTTTTGAGCAGCTGAAAAACCTTTCAGAATCATATGATAATCCTGTGCTTATCATTGAGGGAAACCCTGAGCTGCTTTTTTTGGAAAGAAGCATGCATCCCAACACCATCAGGGGAGCCCTGGCAAGCATAGCAGTTGACTACAAAATCCCGATTATATGGACAAACAACCCGGAAGAAACAGCAGCGCAGATATACTGGCTTGCATACAGGGAGCAGGTAAAAGAGCAAACCCCGGTTCAAATACGCTCTTCAAAGATACCCAAAACCCTGGCAGAGCAGCAGGAATTTCTTGTTGCTGGGCTGCCAGGCATAAATTCTACAAGAGCAAAAAAACTCCTGAAACATTTCAAAACACCCGAGAGAATATTCACAGCATCTGAAGAGGCGCTGAAAAGGATTGAAGGCTTTGGAGAAAAAACAGCAAAAAGAATAAAGCATGTTCTGGGCAGCAGCTATAATAAGTAATTATTTCAGGCATGCCTCAAGAAATCCCCTGAAAACAGGACTTGGATTCAGCGGCTTTGATGTGAATTCAGGATGGAACTGTGTTGCCAGAAAGAATTTATGCCCCGGAATTTCAAGAATCTGCATTATTCTTTTCTCTGGTGCATAGCCTGAAAAAACCAGACCATTCTTCTCAAGCAAATCTATATATTTTGTGTTAACATTCCATCTGTGCCTGAACCTTTCCCTGATTTTTGTTTTTCCGTAAAGCCTGTGCGCAAGCGTGTTTTCCCTGACAACAAGGTCAAGACCACCCAGCCTCATGGTTCCTCCAAGGCCCTCAATCTCCTCCTGTTCGGGAAGTATGCATATCACAGGCTCCTTTGTTTTCGGCTCAATCTCTGTTGAGTTTGCATCTTTCAGGCCGCATACATTTCTTGCAAACTCTAAAACAGCCATCTGGAAGCCAAAGCAAAGCCCGAGAAACGGCATATTGTTTTCCCTTGCATATTTTATGCAGAGTATTTTTCCCTCGGAGCCCCTGGAGCCAAAGCCTCCGGGAACTATTATGCCGTCAAGGCCATGAAGCGATTTTTCCGCATCCTCCGGGCTTTTTATATCAGGGGTTTCTATCCAGCTTATTTTTGCCTTTGCGAGCAGATAAGGAGCGGTGTGTTCCAGCGCCTTGAGAATGGAGATATATGAATCATGAACTGTTGTGTACTTGCCTGTTATCCCGATTGCTATTTCTTTTCTGCTTTTCCTTATCCTTTCTACGAGCCTTTCCCATTTCCTGAACTCTGTATTTTCCCTTCTTGCCTTCAGATCAAGAACATCCAGCACTATCCTGTCCACGCCTATGTCTTTCAGTATAACAGGAATCTCATGTATGTTATCAGCATTCCTTGCATCTATAACCCTTGAAACAGGTATGTTGGAATGTATGCTTATCTTCTCCTTTATATTCTCATTTATAGGGTTCTCGCTTCTGCACACAACTATATCAGGCTGTATCCCAAGACCCATAAGCGTTCTGAGGCCAAGCTGGGCAGCCTTGCTTTTCTGCTCCCCAAGGCTTTCAGGCTCCAGGATGTATACAACATTTATGAAGCATACATTTTTCTTTCCCTCCTCGTATGCAAGCTCTCTCATTGCCTCCAGAAAATATGAATTTTCAATATCGCCAACCGTTCCCCCAACCTCAACCAGAACTATGTCAGCCCTGCTTTTCAGTGCAAGATTCCTGAGGAACCCCTTTATCTCCCCTGTTACATGGGGAATGAACTGCACATCCCTTCCGAGATATTTTCCCTTTCTCTCCTTGTCTATTATGTTTTTAAAAATCTTTCCTGCTGTCAGATAGTTGTCTTTTGACAGGTTTTTTTTTTTTTTTTTCTCATATGTTCCCAGGTCAAGGTCGCACTCTGTCCCATCATCCAGAACAAACACCTCACCATGCCTGTACGGATTCAGCGTTCCCGCATCATAGTTCAGGTAGCCGTCAAACTTTACAGGCGAAACCCTGAAGCCATGCCGCAGGGCAAGCAGTGCCCCAAGGCAGGAAGTGAATGTTCCCTTTCCAACACCAGAAATAACAGAGCCTGTTACAACAATAAATTTTGTTTTTCCTGGTTTGTAGCCTTTTGGTATATTGATATAGAATTCAGTTTCATTTGTTTTCCTTGCAAGTTTTTCAAGCTCATTCTGCATTATACACAACCCCTGTTAAATTATGTTGAACCAGAAAACCATTGTTTTCAAACAGTGGATGTATGGCTTTGGTTCAACAGCTGTTGCCTCGCCAAGAAAACCGCCGACTTTAGTCGCGGATATACGGAGGCAACATTATGAACTATGATATATTGTATGAAAGAAGAATAAAAACCTTTGGTAACATCAGTTTTTATTCTAATTCTGTAAATTAGAGGCTACCTGCCGTTTCTCACAAAGCTTTTCAGCTGTTTCTGGCCTTTCCATTCATTGTATTCGTTTTTTATCTTGAACTTTTTAACCAGCTCCCTGTTCCTGTCAACATCAACAATAAAATTTCCTGTAAGTATGTCTCTGCCTATAATTATGGGAAATGTCATATGCGACCTGTCCTGCAGATTGACCTCTGCATCAAATTTTCTGCCCTTTATTTTTATCTTCCCTGAAACCACAGGCCTGTAAATCCTTGCCTTGATTGAGGGGTTTTTGATTTTTGTTGTTCTGACAACAGGACCAAGCTTTGCCCTTGAGGCAAGCTTTGTGTCAACAGAGGTAAAGCTGGCCCCTGTATCAAAAAGCGCGTATGTTTTCACTGTTTTTTCCCCTATGAGTTCTATTTTCTCCACAAGCCCTATAACCCTTTTTTTCCTGACCATAAATCACTACTTAATTATATTTCCAAACACCCATTAATAATTATGCCGGATTTTTTTGAGCATCCCCTGATAAAAAAAGGAAAAATCCAGGCAAGGGCATACCAGGAAGCCATACTTAAGGAGGCAATGAAAAACAACCTTCTCGCAGTGCTTCCCACAGGGCTTGGAAAAACACCTATAGCTGTAATGCTTGCAGCCAGGAGGCTTGAGCAGTTCCCTGAGGGAAAGATTATTGTAATGGCACCTACAAGGCCGCTAACAAACCAGCATTTCAAAACATTCAGGGATTTTCTGAACATGCCGGAGGAAAAAATGCAGGTGCTTACAGGGAATGTCAAGCCCAGCAAAAGAGAAGCCCTTTACAGGGAAAAACAGATAATATTTGCCACACCCCAGACCATACAAAGGGATATAGAGTCAGGCAGATTAAGCCTTAGGGATGTTGTGCTGCTTGTTACAGATGAGGCGCATCATTCAATAGGAAGGTATTCATATCCTTTTGTTGCAAAAAAATATCTTGAGAAATCAGAACACCCAAGAATACTCGGACTTACAGCAAGCCCCGGGGGAACCAGGGAAAAAATAATGGAGATATGCAGCAATCTGGGTATAGAATCAGTTGAGATAAGAACAGAAAAAGACCATGATGTCAGCCCATATGTAAAGGAGAAAAAAATAGAATGGTTTTATGTTGAGCTGCCTGAAAGCTTCCTGAGGGTAAGCAGACTCCTGAGCGAAGCATACAGCAAAAAGATAGAAGGGCTCAGGAAATGGAGAATGGTGGGCAGGAGAAGGATTTCAAAAAGGGAGCTGCTGCATCTCCAGAAAACTCTCATATCCAAGATAAAGCAGGGCAACAGGAAGGCGTTCATACCCATATCCCTGGTGACACAGGCAATAAAGATTGAGCATGCCCTCGGGCTCCTGGAAACCCAGGGAGTTGGCATTCTTGAAAAATACTGGAACAAACTCAGATCAGAAAAATCAAATTCAACCAAAAGAATGCTTGCAAACAAAAACATAAGCCAGGCAATGAACCTGACAAGGGGGCTTCTTGAATCAGGTTCAAGGCACCCCAAGATCGGCAAACTGTGCTCAATAGTTGAACAGCAGCTCAGAAAAAAGCCGGAATCCAAAATCATAATATTTGCCAACTACAGAAGCACTGTAAAGGAAATAGTTGATGTTCTTGGCAGGATAAAAAGGGCAAAGCCTGTTGAATTTATCGGCCAGAGGTCAGGAATAACACAGAAAGAGCAGATGAAGAGGCTTGGCGATTTCAGGTCAGGTGCCTATAATGTGCTTGTTGGAACCAGCATATCAGAAGAGGGCCTGGACATCCCGGAAATGGATATGGCAATTTTTTATGAGCCTGTTCCCTCTGAAATCCGCTCCATCCAGAGAAGGGGAAGGGTGGGCAGGCAGAAGTTTGGCAGAATAATAATCCTTATAACAAGGGGAACAAGAGATGAGGCCTACTTCTGGACAGCAAGAGCCAAGGAAAAAAGAATGAAAAAAACACTTTATGACATGAAGCATGACAAAAAACCACTGAAAAAAACAGGCCAGTACACACTCGGGGATTTCTGAGATAGTTTTTTAAAACTAACTGCCAATCTAATTCCATGGACAGTGAGTTTTCAGGCTGGTCAGAAAGCTGTTTTTCTAGTTTTTGCTCCTGTTCATGCTCATTCAGCTCAGGATGCTGAATCCTGCTGCATTGGTTCTTTCTCTTAAGGTGATATTATGAAGCCTGCCGAGAGATTCTGGGAACTCTATGAAAGAAGATTTGGAGAATACAAGCCCCCTGTGCCTGATTTAGGCTGTGATATAATGGAGATTGATATAGCCTATGATGGCAGCACTGAAACAATCCGTCTGGAGGGAACCAGAGGAGCAACCTTCCCGAAAACAGGAGAAAGAGGAATAGAAATAGTATTAAATGAGCTGAGACAAGAATATAATGACAAAATCAAAATAACAACCAGAAAAACCACACATGGAAATAAATGGGCTGGTGGAGATGCTTGACATAAAATTAATCAGGGAAAACCCAAAGCTGGTTGAGGAGAATCTGAAGAAGAGAAGAGACCCCGAGAAGCTGAAGCAGCTTAAACAGCTGATTGAAAAAGACAGGGAATGGAGAGAGGTCCTGTATAAAGTGGAGCAGCTCAGGCGCAGAAAAAACATTGTTACAAGAGAGATTGCAAGGAAAAAAGACAATGCAAAGATAAAGCAGATGAAGAAGATATCAGGGGAGATAAAGGAGCTTGAACAGAAAAGCGAAAAGCTTAGAGCTGAAGTGAGAATGCTTCTGATGGGCATACCCAACATGCTGCATGAGTCTGTGCCTTATGGAAAGGATGATGAGGATAATGTTGAAATAAGGAGATGGGGCAAGGAGCCAAAATTCGGATTCAGGCCAAAAAACCATTTTGAGATTCTTGAGGGGCTGGGGCTTCTTGATGCAGAAAGGGCAGCAAAGGTTTCAGGGCATGGCTTCTTTTACTTTAAAGGCGCTCTGGCAATGCTTGACTATGCTCTTATAAAATACACAATAGATTTCATGGTAAAAAGGGGATATCTCCTTATAGAGCCGCCTTTCATGATACAGAGAAAGCCGTATGAAGGGGTTACAGACATGGAATTTTTCCAGGACCAGCTTTACAAGATAGAAAATGAAAATCTCTATCTTATAGCAACGTCCGAGCATCCAATGGCAGCAATGTTTATGAATGAAACCATTGACAGGAGCATGCTGCCCATAAAACTTGTCGGGGTTTCACCCTGCTTCCGAAAGGAAGTCGGGGCGCACGGGAAATACACAAAGGGCCTGTTCAGGATGCACCAGTTCAACAAGGTTGAGCAGTTTATATTCTGCCTGCCTGAGGATAGCTGGAAGTTCCATGAGGAGCTGCAGAAAAATGCAGAGGATTTGTACCAGAGCCTCGGCCTCCCTTACAGGGTGATGAATGTATGCACAGGGGACATTGGCGACATAGCTGCAAAGAAGTATGACACTGATATATGGATGGCTGACGGGAATTACAGGGAGATTGGCAGCAATTCAAACTGCACTGATTACCAGGCAAGAAGGCTTAACATAAAATACAGGGAAAAGGAAGGAGCGCCACCATCAGGTTTTGTTCACACGCTGAACAACACAGCCATAGCAACAAGCAGGACCATGATGGCAATAATTGAATACTACCAGCAGAAGGACGGAACAGTTAAAATACCAAGGGTTTTGTGGCCCTATATGAACGGAATCAGAAAAATGGAGAAGGTTTGAGAATTGTTTTTATAGATATTGTGATGTTTTAACCAAAGCATAAAAAATTTTAAGTCCTGAGCAAAATTTTAAGCTGTAAGGCAAATAATTATTATGAAAATAATAATGATTGTTCTGGACGGGGCAGGAGACCTGCCTGACAGCAGTGGCAGCACGCCCATATCCCTGGCAAAAAAACCAGGCATTGATTCCCTGGCAAGAAAAGGCCAGGCAGGCCTGCTTGATATGGGTTACAAGGGAAGGAACGAGGATGTTAATTCTGACATGGGTTATCTTGTTCTGCTTGGCTGCTATTCAAAGGAAGATTATCCGGGCAGGGGATACATAGAGGCGCTTGGAGCAGGGCTTGAGCCAGGCCCTGATGACATAGCTATAAGAGGCAATTTTGCAACGCTTGATGCCCGGGGAAATATCAGAGACAGAAGGGCAGGCAGGGATGAAACAGGACTGGAGGAGCTTGCTGAAAAGCTTGACGGCATGGAGATAGACGGGGTTCATTTTCAGGTAAGGAAATCATCAGGCCACAGGGTATGCATACTCATGAAAGGAAAAAACCTTTCTGACAATATTATGCCAAACGATACGCAAAGGGTTAATGTCCCACTGCCGCAGATAAAGCCAAAGGGAATTGAAGCCAAGTTCACTGCTTCTGTGCTTAACAAGTTCATATACAGGGCAAACAAAATCCTCTCAGAAGATCCTGTAAACAGGAAAAGAAAGATGCCTGCCAACACAATCCTGATAAGAAATGCAGGGAGAAGGGTTGCTGTGAAAAGCTTTGGGGAAAGATTTGGCTTGAGGGCATGCAGTGTTTCAGGCCTTGCTGTTGTGAAGGGTGTGTGCAGATTCCTGAATATTGATAATATAGATGTGCCTGGAGCCACAGGCCTGCCTGACACAGACCTTAAGGCAAAGGCAGATGCGGTTATTGAAAACATAAAAAACTATGATTTTGTTTTTTTGCACATAAATGGAATGGACACATTATCGCATGAAAGAAATCCGGAAGGAAAGAAAAAATTCCTGGAAAAGATAGACAGGATTGTGTTATCAGAGCTTATTAAGGAAATAAAACCCCGTGAGAATATTTATATAATAACATGCGACCACAGGTCTGCAAGCAGCCCTTCATACAGGGGATATGAACACCTGACACTTCCTGTTCCTGCTCTTGTGTCAGGAAACGGGATAAAGCCATCAGGCCTGAAAACATGGAATGAAAATGCCTGTGAGGAGGGATTTCATATTTCAGGCAATGATTTGATGCCCTGGATACTGAAAACCTTTAAATAACGTCAGTTTATATAATCTATAAATAAGATTTCCATAAGCATTCACTGGCAATCTTGAAAACAATAATGCCTGAATTCAACAAAATCGCTATTGGAAGATATTGGATTGGGTTACTGCTAACGCAGCAGAGGTTTAATAGTTAAAAAGCGGAGGTAGCAGGAAAGGCCTTCTCCGCCAATACAGCGAGAAGGTTATATAGCTAAATAAGTGGAGGTATCAAGAAAAGCATTCTCCACTTGTATAGCAAACAAGTTGGAGAACTAAATAAGTGGAGGTATCATTATATGGCACAGCCAATGCCGCCAAGTTATATGGCTTATGACAGAACCATCGTGGTTTTTTCACCGGATGGAAGGCTTTTGCAGGTGGAATATGCAAGGCAGATGGTAAAGAACGGCTCAACATCAATGGGAATTGTAACGAATAATGCTGTTTTGCTGGGGACCGTAAAGCCATTAATGCCTCTTGCAGTAGCAGAGTCCTACAAGAAAACACACAAGCTTGACGAGCACATAGCAATGGTTTCAGCCGGCAGCCTTGCAGATGCCAGAAGCCTTGCCGAACTGGCAAGGGTAAAGGCGCAGATAAACAGAATAACATACAGCGAGCCGGTATCTGTTTACACATTAACAAAATATATTTGCGACAGGAAACATCTTGTAACCCAGTATGCCGGTGTAAGGCCGTACGGGGTTGGTTTGCTTATAGGCGGAATAGACAAAGCAGGAGCCAGGCTTTTTGAAACAGAACCTTCAGGAACAATGATAGAATGGAAGGCGCAGGCAATAGGAAGAGGCGCAGAAAAGGCAAAAAAAGTGCTTGAAAGGGGATACAAGGATGGCATGGATGAAAAATCAGCTATCAAGCTCCTTCTAAAAGCCCTTAAATCAGGTGAAAAAACACTAACACCGGAAAACATAGATGTTCTGGTGATAAAGAAAAACAGCATAGAAAGGCTTTCAAAGGAAGAACTGAAGAAAGCACTATAATCAGTTGTGCCTGAAAAACTGGGCCTGCAGACTGCTAAGCTCCACTAATATAGCAAAACAAGTGGAGGTTGGGAAAGGCCTTCTCCACTAATATAGCAATGCAATAATATAGCAAAACAAGTGGAGGTTGTATATATGACTTCTGTAGACAAGGCGGTGACAGCAAGGATAACAAAGGACCATACAAGCTTTGAGATTCTTGTGGACCCTGACAAGGCACTTCAGTTCAAAAAAGGCATGGATGTTTCCATGGATAATCTTCTGGTTGTGAGAGAGATATTTACTGACTCAAAAAAGGGAGAAAGGGCATCAGGCTCTGACCTGGAAAAGCATTTTGGCACATCAGATGTGTTGAAAATTTCAGAGCAGATACTGAAAACAGGAGAGTTGCAGCTGACAACAGAGCAGAGAAGAAAGCTTCTTGATGAGAAGAAAAAACAGATAGCAAATATAATATCAAAACAGGGGATTGACCCGAAAACAAAACTGCCTCATCCCCCGCAGAGAATAATAAATGCAATGGAAGATGCCCATGTAAGTGTGGAGGCGTTCAGGCCCGCAGAAGAGCAGATACAAAGGGTTCTGGATGCAATCCAGGAAATAATACCCATAAGCATAGAGAGGCTTGAAATAGCAGTAAAGGTGCCAATGCAGTATGCAGGCAAGGTAAGCTCAATAATGCATAACCTGGCTCCTGTGAAGAAGGAGGAATGGAAATCAGATGCCTGGCTTGCACTTATTGAAATTCCTGCAGGCATGCAGGCAGATATTTACAGCAAGCTGAATGATATGACATCAGGCCAGGTGGAGGTAAAAGTTGTAAAGAGAATACATGTATAGGCAGATAATCAGCACTGATAACATCTATATATAAATAATGCCGCATAAAAATAGGATTATAGCGAAAAATAGTAAGGAATTAGGTTTGTATGGAAAAAGCAGAAGCTGAAAAACAAAAAGGCGAAGGCAAGCTGTTAAAAGGCGAAAGAGAACTGGTTTTGCCAGGAGACAAGATAGTGGAATCCATGGATTTCCTTCCGGGCAAAAACTGCTTCAGGGAGGGAAACACAATACTTGCAAAAAGACTCGGGATACTAAGCGTAAGCAACAGGGTTATATCTGTTATACCCCTGAACAGCGTGTACATACCAAAACCAGGCGACATGGTGATAGGAGAGGTTGTTGAGATTCAGCCAACCGGCTGGGTTGTGAACATAGATGCGCCCCAGGATGCATACCTTCCGCTTTCAGGCGTAAGAAAATTCATTGACACAACAAAAATGGATCTTTCCAAATTTTACGGGATGGGTGATATAATATACGCAAAGATAGTATCTTCAAACCAGGGCTCAATCCATCTTACTATGCAGGATTCCAGGGCAAGAAAGCTGATAGGAGGAAGGATAGCGAAAATAAACCCTGCAAAGGTTCCAAGGCTTATAGGAAAACAGGGCTCAATGATCAGCATGATAAAAAGCAAAACAGGATGCAGGATAAGCGTAGGCCAGAACGGGCTTATATGGATTGACGGAAAAAAATGCAATGAGGTTTTGATGGTTATAAAGCTGATTGAGGACGAGGCGCAGGTTGAAGGCCTTACAGACAGGATATCAGAAATGCTCGGAGGAGAGGAAAAAACCAAGGCAGGCAGCACAGGAAATGCAGCCAGCCAAGGCACGGAAGGGCATTCACAGGAGGAAGGTGTTAAAAATGAGAATTGACAAAAGAAAATATGACGAGTTAAGGCCGTTGGAAATAAAGGCAGGCGTTATACCAAACGCAAACGGCTCAGCCATGGTCAGAATGGGAAAAACCATAGCTGTTGCAGCGGTTTATGGCCCAAGGGAGATGTTCCCGAAATTCAAGCAGAAATCAAACAAGGCTGTTCTGAACACATTGTACACGATGGTACCTTTTTCTACAACAGAAAGAGTAAGACCCGGGCGTTCAAGAAGGTCAATGGAGATATGCAAGGTAACAAGGCAGGCACTGGAACCTGCAATATTTCTGGAAGAATTCCCAAAATCAGTGATTGATGTTTACATAAACATAATACAGGCAGATGCAGGAACAAGAACAGCAGGAATAAACGCAGCCTCGGTTGCACTGGCAGATGCAGGAATACCAATGAGGGATCTGGTGGCATCTGTTGCGGGGGGAAAAATAGGAAAAAACTTTCTTGTTGACCTCTGCATGGAAGAGGAGGAAGAAACAGAGGCTGATGTGCCTGTTGCTTACATGCCGAGAACCAGGCAGATAACACTCCTCCAGATGGACGGGGACCTGCCAAAGGAGGATGTAAAGGAAATAATAAAGCTTGCAATAAAATCAATTGAAAAAATATACAAAGAGCAGAGAAAGGCACTGGAAGCAAGGTGGAAAAAAGGGTGATAAAAATGATAATGCAGGACCAGTATGTGCTTGACATGGCAGCAGAAGGCAAAAGGGTTGACGGAAGAAAGCATGATGAATTCAGAAAAATAGAAATTGAAAAGAACCCCCTGGAAAAGCCTGAGGGCTCTGCAAGGGTAAGGATTGGCAAAACAGATGTTATAGTGGGTGTGAAAATGGAGGTTGGGGAGCCGTTCCCTGACAAGCCGGATGAAGGAACCCTGATGGTTGGAGCAGAGTTTTCTCCCATGGCATCGCCTGACTTTGAGGCAGGTCCTCCAAGGGAAGATGCTGTGGAGCTTGCAAGGGTTGTGGACAGGGGAATAAGGGAATCAGGAGCAATAGATGTTAAAAAGCTGTGCATCAAAAAGAAAGAGAAGGTATGGATTGTTATGATTGACATTCAGATAATGAATCATGACGGGAACCTTTTTGATGCATCAACCCTGGGAGCTATAACAGCCCTGCTTAATACAAAAATACCGGAGTATGATGAAAAAAAAGATGAAATAAACTACGAGAAAAAAACAAAGGTGCTGCCTGTCACATGCAAGCCGGTTTCTGTTACATTTGCAAAGATTGGAAACCAGATTTTTGTGGACCCCGGCCTTGACGAGGAAAACGTTGAAGGAGGAAGAATAACAGTCACAACAAAGGACAATGGAAATATATGCGCTATACAAAAGGGAAGTCCTGTGCCCTTTACACTGGATGAAATAGAAAAAATATTTGATATGGCAATTGAAAAAGGCAAGGAGCTGAGAAAGCTTGTTTGAGAGCAGGAGATGAGATATGCCAAGAACAAAGAAAGTGGGTGCAGCAGGGAAGTTCGGCTCAAGATACGGAAAAACAATAAGAGACAGATATGTTGATATTCAAAAACTCAAAAAGAAAAAGAACACATGCCCAAAATGCCTGAGCCAGAGGATAAAAAGGGTTTCAGCAGGCATATGGGAATGCAGAAAATGCGGGCTGAAGTTTGCAGGCAAGGCATATAAACCCAAATGAGATATATTAATATAAAATATTTCTCCACTAATAGTCATGTGGAGCAAGGCTGTAGATTATATGTACAGGTGTCTTAACTGCGGAAAGCAGGTAGAGCTGGACTTAAAGACAGCCAAAAAAGTAATCTGCCCCTACTGCGGCTACAGGATTCTGAAAAAGGAAAGGCCAAAGGTAATAAAAAAGGTAAGGGCAATATAATGTTGCCTCCGTATATCCGCCTACTAAAGTCGGCGGTTTTCTTGGCGAGGCAACAGCTGTTGAACCAGAACCATACATCCACTGTTTGAAAACAATGGTTTTCTGGTTCAGGCATACCAGCAGCAGATACAGGGCCTGATGGCGCAGAAGGAAGCGCTAAATATGCAGCTCATGGAAATAAGAAAAGCCCTTGAGGAGCTGGAAAAAACAAAAGAAAAAGAGGTTTACAGGCTTTCGGGTCCCATTCTGATAAAATCAACAAAGGCGGAAGTAAAAAGCATGCTTAAGGACAAAGAAGAGCTTATAAACATGAAAATAAAAACCCTGGAAAAGGGAGAAAAAAAGATGAAAGGAAAGATTGAAGAGCTCAGAGACAAACTCACAAAAAATGATTCAGATGCAGGCTAGCTTGCAAGGCCATGGAGGTGTTCATATGAACAAGGAGATAGTCACCTTTCTTGAAGATATAATAAATGACAGGGGAATTCCCAGAAACATAAAAACAAACCTTGAAAATTCAATGGAGATGCTGAATGAAAAAGAAACCACAGAAGAGGAGAAACTTGCTGATATAATATCCATTCTTGATGAGGCCTCAACAGACCCCAATGTATCATTTCACACAAGAACCCTTATCTGGAATACGATTTCTTTCCTTGAGGAAATGAAAAACAGAACACAGAAAGAGCGTTAAGCTGTTGTTGAGCTGGCAATATGGCAGCATTTAAGGAACTGGTTTTAACCATAAATCTTATAAAGCTTACTTTCATATACTGATATACTGCATTTAAGGATGAAAAGAAAGGCCTTCTCTGCTAATACAGCGAGAAGGCTGCATAGCTAAATAAGTGGAGGTATCATAAGAGGCATTCTCCACTTGTATAGCAAACAAGTTGGAGAACTAAATAAGTGGAGGTAGTATGCTATGGGATTCAACATTCTGAAAAGAGGCGCTGAAATAGAAGAAGAGGTTGAGGAGCCATCAGAGGAGTACATAGAAGTTAATGTCATGGATTCCGGAGCCAAAAAAGGCGCCATAGGAATAAAGATAGAGAAACTTAACGAATTTGCTGACACAGAAAGGGTCCTGAGGGCAGTAAGAGACGGAAACATAATCTTCCTCAAGATAAAGGGACTCAAGGAAAAGGACATAGGAGAGCTTAAAAGGGCAGTGGACAAGCTGAAAAAGGCAATAACAGCAAACAACGGAGACATTGCAGGCGTTGAGCAGGACTGGCTCGTTTTAACACCGGAATTCGCAACGGTGCACAGAGAATAAAATGCCAGAGCAATTCCGCTTGCATGCCTGTGGAAATACCAAGCGGAAGCATCATTTCTATTTTAATCTCACTGTTTCCATGTTTTTTGGCGCCATGGTTTCGCATCTGAACATCTTGTGAATATCCCTTGCAAGCTCCGTGCATTTTCTGCTTTCACCATGGTTTACTATAACCCTTTCAGGCCTGCTTGCCAGTTTGTACATATATTTTATAAGCTCATTCCTTCCCGAATGACCTGACAAACCATCCAGGGTTTTCACTTCCATCTCTATTTTAAGCGCCTTTGTTTTTCCGCCTTCCCCTGTTATGGGTATTTCCTTCCAGCCCTTCTGAATCCTGCTTCCAAGGCTTGCAGGTGACTGCCATCCAACAAAAACAAGCATGTTCTTTTTGTCATGCGCAAAGCCCTTCAGATATTCCACTGAAGGACCTCCTATAAGCATGCCTGAGGTTGCAATCACAACACATGGCTCTGCAGAATCTATTATATCATTCCTTTCCTTTGGGGCAACCCTGTGAAACATTTCTGAAATAAAGGGATTTTTCCCCCTGTGGAATATGTCCCTCTGGAGATAATGGGACAGATATTCAGGATATGCTGTATGTATTGCTGTTGCATCCCAGACCATGCCCTCCATGTAAACAGGATGATCAAAATTATATGCTGCAAGTATGGTCATAACCTCCTGGGCTCTTCCCACAGCAAAGCTTGGTATCAGAACCTTACCCCCTCTTTTCATTGTGTCATTAACCATTTTCATAAACTCCTCCTCAACCTGCTTTCTGGGCGGGGTTATATCCTCTGATGCTCCATATGTTGATTCAATGATAAGTGTTTCAACCCTCTGGAAATCAGTGTAGGCAGGGTTAAAGAGCCTTGAAGGCCCGAATTTCATATCCCCTGTATAGAGTATGTTGTGCAAACCTTCTCCAATATGGAGATGTATCATTGAGCTTCCCAGAAGATGCCCTGCAGGCTGGAATGTCAGCCTCATGTTGGGGCATATATCAGAAACCTCTCCATAATTCAAAACAACAGAATGCTTAACAGCCTTTTCAACATCCTTTTTTGAGTAGTATAATTTTTTGCCCTCTTTCTGGCACACATCAATATAATCCAGGCACAGCAGAACCATAAGGTCCCTTGTTGGCGCAGTGCAGTAGAAAGGGCCTTTAAACCCGTTTTTGTAAAGCCATGGTATGTATGCGCAATGGTCTATATGGCTGTGCGTAAGGCATATTGCATTGAGTTCATCCATATTAAACTCGGGAAGATTAAGATATGGAACCTCATCAGAGCCGGGTTCAATCCCGCAGTCAAGAAGCACATTGGAATGCGGTGTCTGCACAAGAATAGAGCTTCTTCCCACCTGCCTGAAGCCGCCAAGGGCAGAGATTCTTATCCATTCCTTGTTTTTATCCCCTATCTCTATCTCGCTGTTTATCTTCTGTCCAACCCTGTTAAGGAATTTTTTCCTGTAATCTATTTCAGAATGCAGAAAGTTTCTAACAGCCCTTACTATCTCCGAGTCTATGGCAGGCGCCCTCTCTATTTTCGGAAGCCATAATGTTTCTGTTTTTATTCTCTTGTATGTTTCACCACCCTTCCCTATAACAAGCCCTGGTTTTTTTGCCTCTATTATAACCTTGCCAAGCTCAGGTTCAAAATAGATTGCCTGTATTCCTGCCTCTTCAGGAACTATTTTGTTTATAATCTCCTTTGTTTTTTCCTGGTCTGTTGTTATGGTCAAATCCGGCCTTACCTCTACCCTTTTCTTCAGCTCCTTGACTATATTTTTTATCATCTCTTCGCTGTTCTGGAAGAACTCCCTGCTTTTTGTGTATATGACAAGCTCCGAGCCCTCAAACTTCACCTCGGATACCTTTGCATCTGCAGGCAGCCTTCCCTGGAGTTCTTTCAGAATATTTACACTCATTCAACCACTCTTTAACATATTCAACAACTTCTGCCCTATCCAAAATCAGTGAACATTAAAACTAATTTCCTATGAGCTTTTTAATCTCTTCCTGGGGCACCATCCTAAATCCTCTTGAGTCAATAACAGCAACATCAATGCCTTCACCGCCTGATGCTATGTCCCTTTTTGTTGCTGCCTTAACCGCCCTTACCACAAGTTTTTTTGCATCTTCAACATTCATATCCCTTGCAAACCCATCCTCCAGGACACCAAATGCAATGGGAGAGCCCGAGCCTGTTGAGAAGTATTCCTTTTCCTCCATAACAGAGCCGTCCGGAGCCAGGCTGAAAAGCCTTGGCTGGTCATCATATCCTCCTATCACAAGCTGGACAATGTAGGGAAAAAACCTCCTTGAGTATAATATATTGGCAACCAGGTTGGCTGCAGCCTTTATGCTTATATCCCTTTCCTCCTGAAGATTGTAAAGCTTTATCTCCGCCTTTATATACCTTTCAATTGCCTGTGCATCGCCAACAACGCCGGCAATGCTCATGCCTATCCTTTTGTCTATCTGCAGTATCTTCTTTGCTGCCTTGCTCGCCACAAGATAGCCCATGGTTGCTTTTTTCTCTGCAGCAAGAATAACCGCATCCTTACATACAACCCCCACGGTTGTTGTTCCTGTTTTTAATTTCTTAATTTCGTTATCCATAAGAATCAGTTTATTATGTTTTGTGAATTTGGGTTTATAAAGCTTGCGGTTTTGCTTATCAGCCCTCACTTTTTATTTTTTCCCTTATTTTTGGCATTATGCTTGATAAATCAATCTCATACTTCCCCGGCCCGACTCTTATAACTATGGGCTTCTGCTTGAACAGTGTTGTGACATCAATCCTGTACTTTCCGGGCTTTATCACCCTGATTGCCTCTACATCAAGAACCACAACATCCTCAGGCTTCAGTTCCCTGCCCTCTTCAGAAACAATATCCCTGATATCCTCTTCAATCTCCTTTACCTCCTCTTTGCTGAGCTTCTCTATATCGGTTTCTGCCTGCTTCAGATCCTCCTGCCTGACAAAGAAAAAGAACTTTGAACCGCACCTGTCGCATCCGTTCATAAGATACTCAGCATTGTCAGGATGTATCTTCCCGCAGCCCGTGCATTTGTTCGGCATATCATTCACCAATTCCAGCAAAATATAATAAAAACCTCAATTTCGGCCTGTATATAATTGAAGGCAGTATTAATAAATTTGTTATCTGCAAATTTTTTAAAACCAACTACATATACAGAAGCAAATCCTCGGGGTCTCTTTTTATTTTGCGGACAATCTTTGCAGGCCCTATTATCGTGAATCCCCTTTTCTTGCCTATTATGGTTTCTATTATACTGTTCCTTATTTTTTCAAATGGGGTTGTTTTGTCACCTGAACTTAAATCAAGAGAGCCCAGCTCAATCCCCTTGAATCTTGAGGAAACCTCCTCCATGGTCTCCTTTATAATAAGCGCCTCTTCCTCGGGGTTGAGCTTTGCATCAATAAGAATTATTGTGTCTTTCTGTAGGTCATTTAGAAAGCTTTTGATACCATCCTTCTTGAACTTCTCATATGGTATCATTTTTATCATAATATTTTTCATATCGCTTACCTTTGGATTTTCCGGCAGATTAACGGCCCAGTCACAATGCATTGAAGAGCTCCTTGTACAGCTCATCAATATTAAATCCTGTTTTTGCAGATATGCCTATTGTTTTGTAGTTCGGGAATGCAGACCTTACCCTGCTTGCCTTTGACCTCTTTAAATCAACCTTGTTGGCCACTATAAGAAGGGGGATTTTCCTTGCATCCAGGTTGCCCAGGATTGTTATGTTCACCTGGGTAAGAGGGTCCTTTGTTGAGTCAAGAACAACCAGCACAAGGTCCATGTCATCAAGCCATTTTATGGCCTCTATCACACCTTTTGTGGCTTCCTTTGCCCTCTGCTTTGCTGTCCTTTTCTTAAGGCCGTATTTGATGAAATCCTCAAAATCTATTTTTGTTGCTATGCCAGGAGTATCAACAAGATTGAATGTAAGGCTTTTTCCATTATCCTTTATGGTTACGCTCTCCTTCATTTTCACTTCCCTGGTTTCATGCGGTATAACAGAAACCTTTCCCAGCTCCTCGCCAAGCCAGTCCATGCATATTTTATTGGCAAGCGTGGTTTTCCCGGAATTGACAGGCCCATAAAGACCTATCTTTATGTTCTTCCTTTTCCTGAAAATCCTGGAAACCAGAGAACGCAGTTTTCTTCCAATTCTCCTTAAAACCATTAAATCACCAAATTCTGTCTGCGGAACCATCTGGACATATCAGCGGAAATATGGTTTATATTTGGGAAATTGATATATATTTGTTGACTTCAGAAGCCGGAAATAAATGAAAAAAATGCGCCGACCGGGATTTCCGCGATTGTTTCCCTGCATGGTTTCGAACCCGGATCGAGGGCTTTCTTCGTAAGGCGGTTTTTGCCTTAAGGCTTTTGCAGAAGGCTGAAGCCTCTAAAAAGCCTTGCTTGGAAGGCCCGCATCCTTTAATGGCAGCCCTTCCCCTCCTCATAAAGAAAGGCTCTACCATTAGACTATCGGCGCGTGACAAACCAATGACCGCTGGTTAATTCAGTATTAGCTGCCATAATTTTATATTATTACTCAATATCATCAAAGTTCAGGTCTTCAAATTCCTCATCCTCAGGCTCCTCTTCCTCCTTGCCCTGAACATTTGCAGGCTTCTGCACAGCCTTTGCTGATGCGCCTGAAATTGCCTCAACTATCTTGTCCAGGGTTTTTTCATCCATTTTTTTGACCTGAAGCATGCCTTCAAGGCTCACTGGGCCCTCTGTCAAAAATCTTGGTATCACATGGAAATGTGCATGCGCAACAACCTGGCCTGCTGCCTTGCCATTGCTCTGCGCAATGGAAATTCCCTGCGCATTCATTCCGTTCATTACCATGCCTGCAATCCTTCTCACAGATTCAAAAAGCCTGCCTGCCTCCTTTTCCGGCATATCCAGGAGGGTTTCATAATGTTTCTTTGGTATTACCAGCGTATGTCCGGGATTCCTTGGGTTTATATCAAGGAATGCAAAGGACACATCATCCTCATAAACCTTTTTTGCCGGTATATCTCCCTTTACTATTCTGCAGAACAGGCATTCGCCTTCTTCCATTACACAACCTCCTTGCAGCCGATACATACATAACTGCTGCCGGCTGCCTTTATGGGGCCATCCGGATGTTCAGCAAGCCGGTGCTGCCGGCATGCATTTGAACCGGAGTCGGCGGCTGTTCCGCAGAAGCTGCACAATGCATGCAGCCATCTGGCCCAAAGCCGCAATGCTAACCAAACTACACCATGGCTTCATGCAGGCATTTGCCTGTCCCATGCACATGGCCCCTGTGAATTAATAACATTTTCTTTGTTGTGTTTAAAAACCTTTATGGTCAAGCCCCGGGCCGGAATATCAGACAACACCCGTTGCCTTTTGAACCGGCGACCTGTGCTTTACGAGAGCACCGCTCTGCCAGCTGAGCTACCGAGGCATGCACAATCCCCATAAGCATGCTGGGCAACACTTTTAATATTGAAATTCATGTATTAAATTATGAAGCAGGCGCTGTTTTATATAAAAAAGCCGGGCGGCATGGTTCAGTGCACGCTCTGCCCCAGATTCTGCATGATTGCTGATGGCAAAACCGGATTTTGCAGCGTAAGGAAAAAAAAAAAAGGCAGACTTGTGTCACTTGTGTATGCAAGGCCATGCTCTGTAAATGCTGACCCCATAGAAAAAAAGCCATTGTTCCATTTTGCGCCCGGAACATCCTGCCTGAGCATATGCACTGTTGGATGCAACCTTGACTGCGCCTTCTGCCAGAACTGGGAGATATCGCATCCTGAAAGCATATTCGGTGATAATGTCCCTCCTGAAAGAATAGTTGAGATAGCAAGAGAGAACAGCCTGCCCGGCATTGCATACACATATACAGAGCCCACAATATTCTATGAGTATACCCTGGACTGCATGAAGCTTGCAAAAAAGGCAGGGCTTTACAATGTATGGGTTTCAAACGGCTACATAAACCCAGAACCTGCAAAAAAGGTTTCAAGATATCTTGATGCCATAAATGTGGATTTAAAGGGCGATATAAAATTCTACCAGAAGCTCTGCGCTGTGCCAGATGAGGAACCCATGAAAAAGGCGCTGAAGATATACAGGGAAAATAATGTATGGATTGAAGTCACAAACCTTGTTATACCCGGATACAATGACATGGAAAGGCAAATATCCGGGCTTGTTGCCTGGGTAAGGAAAGCCCTGGGACCGGAAACACCGATGCATTTTTCCAGGTTTTTTCCCCATTACAAAATGAGCCATGCCATGCCAACCCCACCGGAAAAACTGGAAAAGGCTGCAGGGATTGCTGAAAAGGCAGATATGCATTATGTTTATGTTGGCAACATGCCAAACAAAAGAGAGAACACACACTGCCCGAAATGCGGGGCTGTTGCTATAAAAAGAAACGGTTATAATACAGAATTGTATGTTGACAAAAAAGGCAGGTGCAGACAATGCAGCACCAGGATAGCGCTTGCCGGAATGAAATGGACAGGGGACTGAAATGAAGGTTCTGGCAATATGCGGCTCGCCAAGGAAAGGCAACACAGAGACAATGCTGAAAGAGGTATTAAGAGGAGCAAGAGACGCGGGAGCAGAGACAGAGCTGGTTCTCCTCAGGGAAAAGAAGATAAATTACTGCACAGGATGCGAGAAATGCAAGGATGGAGATTGTATTTTTGATGATGATATGAATGAAATTCTTGAAAAAATGATGAAAGCTGACCTAATAGTAATAGGCTCGCCAAATTATTTCAGCAATGTTCCCGGAATACTGAAATCAATGATAGATAGGACAGACCCCCTGTATCATCAGGGAGAGAAACTGAAAGGAAAAAAAGCAGCGGCTGTCTTTGTTGGAGAGGTTGAAACAGAAACTCTTAAAAGAGCTGTTATTGATTTTATTGAGAGTTGCCAGATGGAGCTTGTAAAATCCATGAAGGCAAAGGCAGGTTCCCCGGATGAAATTTCAAAAAACAGGGAAAAAATGGAGGAATGCTATGCATTTGGACAGGAAATTGTAAAAGATATAAATAAGACAGGGAAATGATAAACATGGCAAAAAATGAGCTGCCGGAGAAGATACAGAAGAAGATTAAAGAGGGATGGATCAGAAGCTGGATGATGATTGAGGTACTGGCAATAACAGAAAAGGCAGCAAAGGATGCCATGGAAAAGCACATAAAGAAAATGAAAATGGAGAAAAAAACAATTGTTTACGGGAGAAAAAACCACAGCATTGAAAAAATCAAAAACCCAAGGCCAGACATACCAGAGGCATACTCATATGTTGTTGAGCTCGAGGTTATTACAGAAACATTTGAGCAGCTTGTTGTAATAGCAATGACATACGGGCCCTCTGCAGTTGAAATCCTGGAGCCCCAGAAAATTGAGATAAGCATAGGGGAGGCGCAGTCAATTATCAATTCTGTTGCAGAAATGATTCACAAGTTTGTGCAGGCAGGAATTGGAGGCATTGTGATAAGCACATGAGCATCAGAAATCCGTAAGCCTTTTTTGTTTCAGTATTCTGCTTATTTTTCTGTATTCATTCAATGGGAGCCTCAGCCTGGATTCTATATCTTTCAGGGCTTCCCCAAGCGTGCTGAATTTTTTGCATGGCTTTCTGAACGCATTCCTGACATTCTCCCTCACCTGCCATACGCCCAGGGGGATGACATAGCCCTCGTAGATTTCCCTGAAAACAACAACCCTTGCCTGCCTTCTCATCCTGTGCAGGCCTTCAATAACGCCAAGCCTGGCTGCATAATATCCTCCGCCCTCCTTGTCAGCATAGCTTGTCCTGCCGCTGAAAGGCTCATACTCTTCCAGTATCTCAGGCTTCTTGAGCTTTGAGGTCCATACAGAGCCGGGCGCCCATGCCTCAAAATCCTCATACTCCCAGCTTCCGGGCATTAGCAGAATTTCGAACCTGTTGTCAAGATAGAAGCTTGAGTAAACCATGTATTCATCAACTGATGGAAAGCCCCTCACATCAGCAGCCAGCCTCCTGAATATCATATCATCAACAGCTGTTATGCTCCATCTTGTTGGAACAAGCTTTTTGCTTTTTTTTATGCCCAGCACACCCGAACTCAGTATGCTGCTTATCCTGTGAACATCCTGGCCTGTGCTGTAAAGAAGGAATCCTGCATGCTCTGCCTTTATATCATCCGAAACAATTTTTTCAACCTTGCTGTGGATTTTTGGGTTCTCTGCTACCCTCATTCTTTCCAGAGGGGCGCTGGGCCCCATTGGCTGAACAACATCAGAGAAGCTCACAGTATATACAGGCCTTTTCCTGAAGCTCATCTCAACATCTGTTGGCCTGCTGGCAAGCACAAGCTCCTGGTTTTCCAGCACAAACCTGGAACTGGACTTTACATTCTCCTTTTGTTTTGACCTCAGAAGCAGAGACCTCAGCTCAATTATATCAGAATACTTCATGCCGAACCATTTCTCTGGTGAATCCAGGTTCGGCTTCTCATCTATTGCAGCCAGCGGCCCTATATTTACATCGGGATAGCCAAACCTTCCCACAAAAACAGAATAGCTTGGACCAAAAAAACTCCTTTTTATCTTCCCTGCCTCAGGTATTGCCCTGAACCTTGGAATAAGGGGGCATGGGCTGTGTCCGCACAAATTCCTTCCGCCCTTGCAGATAACACAAAGTCTTGCAGGAGAAACCATAAACCTCAAAAGGGAATTGTTTTAAAGAATTAAATATTTTCAGAAACAATATTAATATCAGATTGCTGTGATTTTTTATGGCAAACTGTCCAAGATGCGGAAACAAAATGGAGAAGGGCTGGAACTTCTGCCCCAGATGCGGATACAGGCACAGCGCGGATTTGGGGTTTAACAGCTTTGACAAGATTTTTTCAAGGGCATTCAGGCAGATGAGGGAGATGAACAAGCAGATTGAAAAACAGTTTGAGGCATTTGATATATCACCGTTTTTCAGGCCCCTGACAAGAGAGGATATGGAGAAGGTGCGCGGAGGAAAGCCTGTAAAGAAGGGGTTCTCAATAAGGATATTCCAGAGAAACCATAACAAGCCAAAGGTTTATATCAGAACATTCGGCGATGTTGACAGGGAAAAGATAAAGCATGAGCTTTATGAACAGCTTGGCAAAAAAAGAAGCACTGAGAAAAAAACCAGAATACTTTTTCCCAAACTTTTCAGGCCAAAAGAGGAAAAGCCCGGGCACAAGATAGCGCTCAAAATGCCCAGCGTTACAGAGGAGCCGAAAACAGAGGTCAGAAGAACAGATTCAAGGGTTGTTGTTGAAATAGACATGCCTGGAGTCAAATCAATGGGAATGATTGATGTAAGGGAGCTGGAAAACTCTGTTGAGGTAAAGGCAATAGCTGACAACAAGGCATACTTCAAGATTCTTACAAAACCTGCCCAGTACAGAATGGCAGGAAAGAAATTCAGGGAAGGCAAGCTGACACTTGAGTTTATGTGAATGACCTGAATTTGCTCAGCGGAACTGCCTTGATTTCCTTTTTCCTTTTTCCTTTTCCGGCAGCCGGCTTTGTTTTCCTTTCCGCCTTTCCGCCATAGAATTCCCTGTTTTCCATGCAAACAGAACAGCTGGCAAGCCCGGGGTCAAGCCTTCTGTGCAGCTCGCATGCATCACCTTCAAACCTTATATGTTTGCATATTTCGCAGAAGCCAAGGGTTAAATCAAAACCCGAAACCTCTCCTGATGCCATTGACCTGGCAAAGGAATCAACCATTTCCATAAGCCTGGGATTTTTCTCAAATATCTCTGTTTTGTATCCCCTTACATCCCTCTTGTACTGGGACACTGCAGGCTGGCTTATGCCCATTTTCTCCGCTGCCTCCTTCTGGCTCAGGCCATACTGATTAACAAGCTTCTTTGCAATCAGTGCCCTGAAGGCAGGCAGGATTTCAAGCGAAACTATTTCACATGCTGGTTTCATGCAAATCCATACAATAGTTGTTTGGAGGGATTTAAATATAACACTGTTATATAAATCCCTATGCATATTTAATTTATATGAACCCAAAACCTGTTATTGCCATAGCCCTGATTCTGTTTGCCCTGCTGGGATTTGGTTTAGCCAATATCCCCACAGGAGGCATAACGCAGAAACCCGGCCAGGCAAATGGATATGAAACAGCCATTGTCACAAGGGTTATAGATGGCGACACGGTTGTAATAGAGGGAGATGAAAGGATAAGGCTTCTTGGCATTGACACACCTGAAAGAGGGCAGCATTTTTACCAGGAAGCAAAGCAGATGCTGCAGGAGATGGTTGAAAACAAAACAGTCATGCTTGAATCTGATATCAAAAACAGGGACAAGTATAACAGGCTTCTCAGATATATCTATGCAGGCGAAACCCTTGTAAACCTTGAGCTTGTGAAAAAGGGAATGGCAAGGGCATATATAATCCCCCCGAATGAAAGGCATTCTGATGAGATACTCATGGCAGAGGCAGAAGCCAGAAACTCAAACCTTGGCATCTGGAAATTTTCCGGGTTAAAAGACATCTTCTGCATAGGCATATTTTATTTCCATTACAATGCCAGGGGCAATGACAATGAAAACCTTAATGATGAGTATGTTGTTTTCAGGAATTCATGCAATCATTCGTTAAACCTCGGTGGCTGGGTTATAAAGGATGCAGCAAACAAAAGCTATGCATTCCCTGACTTTCCTGTGCCTGCAAAAACCAAGTTCATCCTGCACACAGGATCAGGCACAGACAATGAAACAGACCTGTACTGGGAAAGCAGCCGGGCCATATGGAACAACAACGGCGACACGCTCAGGATGTGGAACAGCGAAGGCGAACTCCTTCTGGACTACAGTTATGGCCAGCACCTGTAAAACCTTTTAAATTCCTTCCACAAAACAATGCTATTATGAAAAAGGGAGATTTCATTGAGATTGAATATGTTGGCAGGGTTCTCGGCACAAACGAGATTTTTGACCTTACTGATGCAGAGCTGGCAAAAAAGGAAGGCATCTACAACCCCAAGCAGAAATACGGGCCTGTACTTGTCATAATAGGTGCAGGCATGACCATACCAGGAGTGGAAAAACAGCTTGAATCCATGAATGTTGGCGAGAGGAAAGAGTTTGATATCATGCCGGAAGAGGGCTTTGGCAGGCGAGACCCAAGGCTGATAAAGATAATCTCAATGGCAAATTTCATCAGGCAGAACATAAATCCTGTTCCCGGTGCTTTTGTCACCATTAACAGAAGGAATGCCAGGATACAGTCTGTTGCAGGAGGCAGGGTAAGGGTTGATTTTAATCATCCCCTTGCAGGCAGAAGGCTCCATTATATGCTCAGCATTGTCAGGAAAATAACAAAAACCGCTGAAAAGGCAGAAGCGCTGCTGGATTATTACAACATAAAATCCGAGCAGAAACTCAGGGAAAACATCCTGGAGATAAAAACAGA
>JAFCEK010000032.1 GCA_017609225.1 Candidatus Aenigmatarchaeota archaeon
GAAGGTATAACCTTGGCAATCCTGATTCTCCAATAGCTGTCTGCACAATGGCAACCATGGAGATGGATTTGCCGATGGACAAGATAGCAATGAAGGGAAAATGCGTAACAGAAAACATAGGAATTGAAAAAATAGTCAAAAACATAACAGCAAATCCCAGGATAAAATACCTTGTTTTGTGCGGACAGGTTTCCAAAGGTCATTTTGTGGGTCAGGCAATAAAGAGCCTTGTGGAGAATGGTGTTGACGGGGAGAAAAGAATTATCGGAGCCAGGGGTTCTATGCCAATTCTCAAAAACCTTACAATGGAAGAGATTGAAAAATTCAGAAAGCAGATTGAACCTGTGGATTTAATTGGAGAAACAGATACATCCAAGATAAATGCTGTGATTGATGAATATTTTGAGAAGGCAGGAAATGCTGAAATATCTGAATCTTCCGCTGAGAGTGCTGTGCAGACATTGATGGAAACAGAAGAGGGAAAAACAGAACAGGGACAGGAAACAGAAAATCAGCCTGAGGAAATAAAAGCAGAAGAATCAGAGGAATGGGAGCAGGACCCTCTTGGTTTTTTTATAATCAGGCTTGACAGGAATACAGGAAAAATAATTGCAGAGCATCATGATAATGATGGCAGACTGTTAAGGACTATCAGTGGGGAATCTGCCAGGGCTGTTTACAAGAAAATAATCAGCATGGGGCTGGTTTCGGTTCAGCAGCATGCTGCCTATCTTGGCAGTGAGCTTGCCAGGGCAGAAACCGCACTGAAAAACAATCTTGATTACGAGCAGGACAGCGAGCTGAATATCGGAAGTATTGAGAGAAAGATGGAAAGCGTTGAGATGCTGAGAACAACAACAAAAACAGAAACATATCATACAGCAGGCAAGGATATAAAGATAGATGATGCCGACAGGAGAACAGAAAGCTTTATCCATCTGCTGAAAAGGATAGGCATGAGATAATGGAAATTAAAGAGTTCAGGGATATATGCAGAAAGTTCAGAAGGCATATGGATATAAGAACAACAGCCAAATATAATACGCCTCTCGAGCTCCTCACAGACCTTATGGAGGAGGTGGGGGAGCTTGCAAGGGCAATAAACAGAAAAGAGATAAGAAAAGAGAAAACAGAGCATGATATTGGCTCGGAGATAATAGATATTGCCCTTATACTAATGTGGATGGCTGATATATACGGCATTGACTTTGAGGAGCAGCTGAAAAAGAATCTGGAGAGCTGGAACAAACGATTTGAATTTAGCATATAAGGAGGATGGTTTGAATGGAAGAAACAAACAATATACCAAAAGAGCCTACAGGATATGGGGGAGCATATGTTCCCATAGTTATTGAGGCGGAAAGCCTTGGAGAGGCATGGGAAAAGGCAGTAAGGGAAATGATGACAAAGGGATTTAACAGGTTTGTCAAGGCACCGGAATACCAGACATGGACAAAGGATAGCCCCATGTTTATAGTAGTCAGAAATGCAATGGCTGAGCCAAGGCTGAGTCCAAAGGCGCCAATAACAAAGGACATGGCAGAGGAGTATGCAAAAAACATGATTGAAGGCATGAGTAAGGAAAAGGAAAACAGCTTTGATTACACATACTTTTCAAGGCTGAGGCACTATCCTGACTGCATAATAAGGGCAAGCCTTCCGTCTGTAACTGATGATGCTGAAATGAAGGCGCATGTGGAAAAGGTATCGCAGGGAAGGTGTGTTGTGGAGCGGATAGACCAGGTAGAAAAGGCAATAGACATCTTTAAAAAGGACCCTACAAGAAGGTCTGTTGTTCTTCATACATGGATTCCGAAGAGGGATCTGGAAAAATTCAGCCTTGAAAGAAAGGATACATCAAGCCCATGTGTTGTTCTTGTGCATCCGCAGCTTGTTGAGAACAAACTGCACTTCAATGTTGTGATGAAGACAAATGATTTGTTCAATGCATGGCCGGGGAATGCATATGCGCTGACAGCACTTCAGAAATATATGGCTGACAGGCTTGGTGCTGAAACAGGGCATTATACGCATTTTTCGGTGGCAATGCAGATTTACCAGGAAGTGTATGATGCTGCAAAAAATATTTAGACAACCGGGAGAGAAATATGATACTGCCAGACCATGAAATAAGCCTCTCTTTACGGGAGTTGCCACTTCCTCAAGAGATCGTGTCTCGTATTTTTGCAAAGGAGACACGAGACATCTCTTCATCTGAAGAGATGAAGACCCTTGGGAGAGAAATATGATACTGCCAGACCATGAAATAAGGAAGCTTTTGAAGGAGGGGAAGCTTGTTATTGAGCCGCTTGAGGATATTGAAAAAATCCAGGGCGCATGTGTTGATTTGAGGCTTGGCACAGAGTTCAGAATTTTCAGGCACACAGAAGAGGCTGTTATTGATTCAAAAAATCCAAAGGAATACACAGAATTTATAGAGATGAAGGAAGAAAAACCATTCATAATCCATCCCAGGGAGTTTGTTCTTGGAATTACAAAGGAAAAAATAAAGATTCCTGCTGACATGGCTGCATATGTGGATGGAAGGTCAAGCCTGGGCAGGCTTGGAGTAACTGCACATATAACATCCGGCTGGGTAGACCCCGGGTTTGAGGGCAGGCTGGTTCTGGAAATAAGCAATCTTGGAAAAATGCCTGTTACCCTTTATCCAGGAATGAAAATATGCAAGCTTCTTTTTTTCAGGCTTAACAGCCCCTCTGAAATCCCATACAACATAAGAAAAGATGCGAAATACCATGGCCAGGATTCTGTTTCCCAGAGCAGAATACATGAGGACAAGTGATAACAGGAATGTATTTAAATACATTAAGCTTATTCTACATAATTATATAGTTAATCGATGCAAGGAATAACATGACAGCTACTAAAGATAACTGGATATATTGTAAATAAAGCTGTCCCCGTTTCAGATTGCAAGGCGAGGTATATGGGATTAAGACCAGCAAAATGCTACAGAAAACTTGAAAGGCCTTATACAAGGCAGAGCAGGAAAAAACCCAGAAAGGGCTATGTAAAGGGTGTGCCTCAGCCAAAAATACAGAAATTTGAAACAGGAAAAAGCAAGAAGAAATTCTCTTTAAAAATTTTTCTTGTTGCAGACGGGGATGCCCAGATAAGGCATAACGCGCTGGAGGCAGCCAGGATTGCAGCTAACAAGGTTCTTATGGAAGGTGCAGGAGAAGACGGATACTTCATGAAGGTTTTGATTTATCCTCATCATGTGATGAGGGAGAACCCCCTGGCTACAGGGGCAGGTGCTGACAGGTTTCAGACAGGAATGAGACTTAGTTTTGGTGAGCCGATTGGACTTGCTGCAAGGGTCAGAAGAAAGCAGAAGCTGATTGAAATAAGAACAGACAAATCAAAAGAGGATGTTGCCAGGAATGCCCTGAAGATTGCAAGCTACAAGCTTCCACTTAAATGCATAATAGAATAATTTCTTGTTTATTTGCAAAAATCAGACTGGAATCAGTGGCAGGAGCATTGCAACCATGTATGGAACAAGGAATATGCTTACAGCATAGCCAATTACTGCAACTATCACAATATGCAGATTTGTCATCTCACCGAAAAACAGCTTTACAAGCGCAATCCATATAATAAGGGGCAGGATAAGCAGCATATATGGTATGAATGCTATATAGGTTCCTATAATTCCAACTATGCCAAATATGTTTATCAGATTGATTATTAAAACAAGGGCAAATGCATTGAGAGCGCTTACATTTTCGCCCCATTCCTTGCCTATAATCTTGACTATAACTGCAAGAATCAGGCCTCCTATTATTGTGGAGATTACAAGGTTTGCAAAAAGCGAAGCAGCATAGCTTATATTTTCAGAAGCAAAAAAATTGGCAATCGGGTCCATGATGCTGAGGGGGTTTTCTGCCATATAATATATTATTGTTTTGCTGCTTAAATATTATGTTGAAAACAACAGCGTAAAAGTGTTATTCTATGTCCTGCTTCACTGTTTCTCCTGGCATTGTGGTTTTTCCTGGCCATATCTTTCTTCCAGGATAAATCATGGTGCCGATTCCTGTGTGCACATTGTCTCCAAGAACTGCCCCGAATTTTTTTCTGCCTGTATCAACCAGTTTTCCGTTCACCATGCTTTTAACCGGTTTTTCGTCATGCCTCAGGTTTGATGCGATTGTCCCTGCTCCTATATTGACGTTGGCTCCAAGAACAGAATCACCAAAATAGGAAAGATGTGCTATGCCTGTATTGTCCATTATTATGCTGTTTTTGACTTCAACAGCGTTTCCTATCCTGCAGTTGTCTGCTATTGATGTTGAGGAGCGTATGAAACAGTTTGGGCCAATTATGCAGTTGCTTCCTATTATCACAGGGCCTTCAATATAGGACCCGCTCCTGATGATTGTGTTCTCTCCTATTGCAACATTGCCTTTTATTGTTACATTTTTTTCAATTGTGCCCAGGTTTTTTGCTTCCAGCCTTGAAAGGAGGGCTTTGTTGGCATCCAGCATGTTCCAGGGATATGCCAGGGGCTGCCAGAGTCCTTTTGCTTCTTCAATAATGATATCTGTCTGGCAGGCAAATGCCTTCAGCGCATCTGTTATCTCATATTCATTTCTTCTGGATTTTTTCAGATTTTTCAGAAATGGGAATATCTTTTTGTCAAAAACATAACATCCTGTGTTTGCCATATTTGTTTTTGGATTTTCCGGTTTTTCAGCAATATCCTTTAGTTTGCTGTCCTGGGTTTCAAGCACGGAAAAATTTTGTGGGTTTTCAACTTTCTTTGCAAGTATGCAGTAATCATGCTTTATGCATGCATCTATATCTTTCCTGTCATACAGGTCATCCCCCATAAGGGTAATAAATCTGTTTTTTATCATTGCTTCTGCCTGAAGCAGCGCATGCCCTGTTCCAAGCTGTTCCTTCTGTTCAACAAACGTTATTTTCATATTGTCTGGTTTTTTTCTTCTGAAAAATTCAAGAATCATGTCTTTTTTGTAGCCAATAATAATAATAACCTCTTCAGTGATTCCCGAGAGCTGCTCAAGATTGTGCTCCAAAATTGTTTTGTTTGCTATTTTAAGCAGCGGCTTCGGCCTCGTAAGCGTAAGAGGATATGTTCTTGTTGACTTCCCTGCTGCCATTATAACTGCCTGCATGTTAATCATCCAAATATTCTGGTTTATAAAGCTTTCAGCATCTTATTCTACAGTAACTGATTTTGCCAGATTTCTTGGTTTGTCCACATCAAGCCCTTTCATATCAGCAATATAGTAGGCAAGCAGCTGCAAGGGAATAACATTCACAACAGGCGAAAGCAGCTCCATTGTTTCCGGCACATGGATAACATAATCTGCTATACTGCATGCCCTTTCATCCCCTTCTGTTGCAACTACAATTATTTTTCCCCCTCTTGCCTTTACCTCCTGCATGTTGCTTATTATTTTTTCATAAGCGCCGTTTTTTGTTGCAATGAAAACCACTGGCATATTTTCATCAATAAGTGCTATTGGACCATGCTTCATCTCGGCTGCAGGATAGCCCTCTGCATGGATATAGGATATTTCCTTCAGTTTCAGGGCGCCTTCCAGCGCAACAGGAAAATTTATTCCCCTGCCAAGATAAAGGAAGTTGCTGCTTTTAAAAAACTCTTTTGCAATTGTTTTTATTTCATCTTTTTTGTCAAGTATCATTTTTGCCTTTTCCGGTATGTTTTTCAGTTCATTCAGAATGTTTTTGTTAATCTGCATTCCCATTTCCTGCCTGGTATAAAGTGCAAACAGCGTCAGGGCAAGAATCTGGCTGGTGAATGCCTTTGTGCTTGCAACACCTATTTCAGGTCCTGCATGAAGATATATGCCTGTATCTACCTCTCTGGCAATTGTGGAGCCAACCACATTTATTATGCCAAGGGTTCTTGCTCCTCTCTTTTTTGCCTCCTTGATTGCCGCGAGCGTATCTGCTGTCTCGCCTGACTGGGATATTGCAATAAGCAGGTCTCCTTCACCTATAATGGGGTCTCTGTATCTGAATTCAGATGCATAATCAACCTCCACTGGTATGCCTGCTGTTCTCTCTATTATATGTTTCCCTATAAGCGCAGAATGCCAGGAGGTGCCGCATGAAGTTATAACTATTCTTTTTATTTTTTCCATATCTATGTCAACTGTTATCTTTATCCTGTCCTTTATTCTGCCTCTTATTGTGTTTTTCATGGATTCCGGCTGCTCGAAAATTTCCTTAAGCATGAAATGCTTAAATCCCTTTTTCTCTATCTGCTCCAGGGACCATGTTATTTCTTTTACTTCTTTGTCAATGCTTTCATTACTGAGGTTTTTTACTGAAAATCCGCCTTGTTTTACAACAGCCACCTCTTTGTCATTAAGATAAACTGCCTTTTTTGTGTGTTCAAGTATGGCTGTAGCATCCGATGCTATCAGCATCTCATTGTTTCCTATGCCAATAATAAGGGGTGAGCCGTTTCTGGCTGCAACAATCTTGTTCTCGTTTTTATGCATTACTGCCATGCCGTATGTTCCTTCCACCTCCTGCAGTGCCTTCAGAACAGCCTCCTCAAGGTTTCCCCTGTAGAATTTTTCTATAAGATGCGCCAGAACCTCTGAATCTGTTTCTGATGAGAATGTATGGCCTTCCTTTTCCAGAAGTTCTTTTATTGAAGAATAGTTCTCAATTATGCCATTATGCACAATGGCTATTTCCCCCCTGCAGTCAAGATGGGGGTGGGCGTTCCTTTTTGTTGGAGGGCCATGCGTGGCCCATCTTGTGTGAAGTATTGCTATGTTTCCCTGCATGCTGTTCATATTAAGTTTTCTGTTTATTGCATCTATTTTTCCTTTGTCTTTTCTTATCTCAATGCCTCTGGTATTCAGCACAGCAATGCCTGCAGAATCATATCCCCTGTATTCAAGTTTTTTTAGTGCTGCAAGGCCAACCGCCGCTGCATTGCCTCTGCCGATATACCCTATTATGCCGCACATAAAGTCACAATAATACTACTGTGCTGCTATTTAAAAACTGTTTCCCAAACTATTGCCCAAAACATGCCCAGAACATATAAAATGGTTTTTTGTGCAATATTTGCTTTTTATTGTTTAAAAATAGTTTTTATTACTTTTGAAACAGTTTTACTGGATATTTTTACGTTTTAAGTCTTATAAATCATTTTACTTTGGTAAATAGCATGAAAATGGAACTGTTTCACTATAAATATATATAGGTGATAGGCATAACTATTGATTAATCCATGCCGGTTTTAGGGTTTTGCCTAATGCTGGCATGAAGCAAGGCATATCTTTAACAGGATATTGCCTTGTCAAGAACGGAGGGTAAAAAGAATATGCAAATAAGAAAAATACTGGCAGGTACCTTAGCTGCCATAACAGCAGGAGCAACACTTACACTTGGAATCTTCGCAACAGGTTTGGGTGATTATGTAACACCAGATACAAATGCACTTTTATCACCCATAATAGTTGTTGGAGATGGTGTGGATAGCACAGATACAGTCGCTGCTGCAGACATTGCTGCAGCAGTAGCAGGATATGCAACAACAACTGTTAGTTGCGGCAGCAGTACAGCAGTAAGCGTTAGCGGTGGTGCCGATGTATCAACAGCAGACAACAAGTTGTACATGGGCAGCATACTAACAAAGGCAAAAAACACTCTGACAAGTTCTGATTTGCCAAGCATTCTGGCAAGCGGAACTGTTAATGTGCAGGGTGTTAACTACAATTATGACCAGTATATAACACTTGGTTCCGGAACAGTAAGTTATGGAACTGTTACATCAGCCAATGAGCTGGACCCTGTAGTTTACCTGAATATCAACTCTGGTAGCACAGGGGCAAACACAGGCCCGATTTACAATGCAACCGTGGTTTTCAACAAGGCACTTAATGTCTCAAGCAGCAACGTACAGGGAAAAACCCTAACAATTTTTGGAAAGGACTATACCATAGGTTCAACATCAGGATCAACCAACGCGGGATACAACCCATTGGTCCTTTACGGATATGGTGTAACACAGGACGTCAGTCATGATGAAGAGACAACCGTGGAGGTTGGAGGCACTGAATACACAGTTAAAGCTGTTATCACTGCCAACTCCGAGGTAATGATATATGTAAACGGCGTGACTGATGGGAGCCTGTACACAGCAGGTCAGAGTGCAGTAATAGGCGGACTGAACATCTATGTTAAAAGCATTGTGTTTGTGAGTAGCACTGACCCAACACAAAACTTTGCACAGCTTAGTTTGGGTAGTGAAAAGCTTACATTGACAGATGGTTCAGCAGTCCAGGTAGGTTCAGCAGGCACAACAGTTGACGGAACGCTTGTAGACATAATAGGAGATGCAGACGGAATATCAACATTAACCGTTTCTGTTGCAGCACAGGACAGCACAAAAGCCTTGATAAAGGCAGATGAATCATTCACAGACCCTGTGTTTGGCTCATTCAAGGTTGCGTTTGACGGCTTCTCTCCGGACCTTACAGACAGCGGAAGAGACACAGTAACAGTTACTGCAGGAACTACACAGGCAACTGTAGCATTCACAGATTACAGAGGAAGTGAGAAGTCGCTGAGCTTTGCGCTTGACTCAAGCGGGACTTTGGCGCTGAATGCATCACTAACACAGAAAATCCATGTAATCGAGAATGCAACAGTAAACCAGAACGACTACTTTGTGTTTGCACCCAGCCAGGAGTCTGAATTTGGTCATATCTTCAGGCTTTCCTCAATGAGCGGAATCGGGGGTTCAAACCCAACATTCACTCTTGAGGATGTTGTATCAGGGGCAAGCACAACATACACTCTGCCTGAAAGCGGACAAAAGACAATCTATATTGACGGGCAGGCAGTGTATGCAGTGAACTACAGCTCTACAACCATGGCATTTACCTGGGGAGCAGGTGCATCAGCACAGAATTTCGGAAGCAAAAGAACAGTTTCACCACTGATAAAACTGAAGAACGGAGAGTACATGGCATTCCTTGACAACACAACTGCACTTGCAAATAATACACTAGGGGCATCCTCTTACACGTATGAATTCCCAGGAAATGCATCAGTTGACATACTGAACAGTTCAGCAGTAACTGATGGTGATGCTGGCCTTGTAATAGTAACAGCAGGCCAAATCAAATACACATTCAGAAACGACACAGCATATAACACATGGAATCTTCAAAACATAACATCTGCTAGTGGTACAGTAATGATAGACCAATTCCCTGCAATCCTCATAATGGAGGAGCAGAACAATGCAACAAACAAAAACTTTATAGGAATTGAGGTCTATGAAAGAGACACAACAAACAACTACATTGGCATCAATGCACCAACATTCAGTGACGGAACAACAATGAGTGGTGCATGGTCAAGCGACATCTACATGACAAGCGCTATTGATCTGTTTGGAACATATGTTACAAGAAGATCACCAACCGGCTCTGGGCAGACCGTAACGGTTTACTACCCAGACACACAGGCTGTAGCAACAATCGGTGTTGGTGCTAATCCAGCATTCATAGCAGGCGGATCAGCAGGAACAGTAGAGCAGGCAG
>JAFCEK010000076.1 GCA_017609225.1 Candidatus Aenigmatarchaeota archaeon
AATTTCTTGTTCTTTTCCCGAACCATAACCTTTTTTAAATCTTCATGCCTACGGAATAGAATCTTTATCTCTGCGATATCAGCATTCTGTTCAGTGAAAAGAGAAAAAGAAGGGGGGAGAGGCAATATAGCTTTAGCGCTTTGAGGCATCCTATCAGTAACACTCTCCCTTTCCTTCATATAAAAGTCATATATTAATTTCGCATCATTCTCATCGGTCTTTTCCACTCCCAGAGATTCCCGATAATCATGAACTTTCTTGCCTGGGACTTGTAATACTTGAAAGCCAGCCCTGTAAGCCATAATTTTGTAAGCATCAGCACCACCGAACTCGAAGAGGAGAAGAGGAGCGGGCATATCATTTGTAGCCCTTTTGGGCAAAGGATCAGTAGCACCACCCCTTTTTCCTTTATTTGCTTTGGGGGCGGGCAGTGGCACTGTAGCATTTTTAGGCACAAAGTTGCTAGCACCGCCCCCAATATTTTCTAAAAACTTCTCAAATTCGCCTATTATATTCGGAATTTTCTTAACCTTCTTGCCATCATAAATAACTAAATCTTTCCTGGTTGCCCAGTCGATTGCAATAATTTTCATGTTAAAACTCCCCGAAAAACTTGAAAACCTGGCCTTCCTTTTTTGCCAAGTCATATTTTTCTATGAAGTGCAGAAGTAGCTTTTTCGATGAGGGGTTGATTTTCTCAATACCTTCATGCAGCCAATGCCAGAGAGTAGCATAGCTGCAACCAACTTTTGATGCCATTTGCTCATAAGTCGCCCCGCTTTCCTCTCTAATTTTGAGCAGTTTTTCATGCAAGTCTTCAAGTGTATTCATTTTATCCATTTATACATCTCCTTATAAGCATTTACAATATTATAATACATATGCTATTGCCTTGTCAAATGTTATTTTCTTCTTAAAACCAAATTAATAAAGCAATAGCCAGAGCCAAAAATATCAATCCGGCTCCCAAATACAAATAATTCTTCTTTTCTATGTCCATGCAAACCTCCTTTATTTCCTTTATTTTTCCCTATTCCTTTCATGCAGCCATGTCATTATAATCCATCGAATCATCCCAGAGGTTGTCCTAGCCTCCTCTTTCGCAGCTTTCCGAAGCAAATCTTCAGTCTCTGGATACAGCCTCACATGAATCGGAACACCCAGCTCTTTTTTCTTATTCATTATTTCTCCTCTTTTTCTTCCAATCTATAAATAGCATTGCCCCAGCAATCCCAGCCATGAAAATTCCAAAAACTGATATTTCTATATAGTCAAATCCTTTGATGCTAAGATGCTTTGCCAACATTACCAGTTCTCATTCTTCATCCTAAATTCTCATTATAATCATAATTATTAATCCTACCCCGAGCACAACAATGACTCCCTGGACTGCATAGGGCAACCAGGCGCAAGGTGGGAATACCGGCAGGACAAGCCAGACACAAACAAGGATGAGTCCGATCAGTAGTTTTTTCCAAATTTTCATCTGTACCTCCTTCACCAGCCATGCTTTGCGATAAGCCGAATAAACAATGATATTATCCAACAACCCATTAAGCAAAGAAATCCGAATACAACCCACTTAACAACCATAGAAATATTGACTTTCCTCATTTCATGTAGCCTTCCCTGCGGGCATCTTCCTTCATCCGGCATATATCCTTCTGGTGTTTCAAAAGCATTCTAAGAAATTTCCTATCCTTTGCATTAAGTCTTGCCATTACTTCTTTCTTTCTTGTTTCTAGCATTTAATTCCTCCCTTACTTTTTGATATGAATCCCAGCCTCTCCAAAGCCCCATCAGCTCGCAACCATGATCCCTTTGGAAACGAGTCAGTTCGGTTTCCATCGACTTGCACCCACCACCATTGACCGTCTGCCATAATTCGATAGTCCCAGCTTGGAAGATGAAGAGATTTCTCTCCCCCTTGAAGCATTTTTTGGAGCTCTTCTTTTGTTCCCCAGTGATTACCATAGATTCTTTGTTTCTGATCTCTTTTATTCAATTTATTCTCCCCAGCGAAGTGTGGCTTCTATAATTTGATTATTTTCATTCCTGATAACATTCCCATCTTTGCTTTTCAAGAAATATAATCCTCTCCCCATAGGTTTATATCCTTTTTCTTCTAATTCTTTCCTGGCTTCCATATATTTTTGGTCAAGTTTAAGAATGTGCAAAAATTCTTCATCATTCTGAATAGTGCAAATTGGATATGTTCCACCACGTACGAAACTATTATGATAGATTTCATATTCATTTGAATTTTTTTTGAGAATTATTAAACCACTTTCTAATTCGATTCTTCCACCTGATATAGGAGAATCTAATCTCTTTTTTATATTTTCTATTTTGTTTCTCATTCTCTCCTCCTTTGTCTCTCTCATCTCACCTTAATTATACTCCTCTGTATTTCTTTGTCAAGTATTATTTTACAGAAAAATACAGAAAATAAGCTAAATCATTGAAAACAATACAGTTACAGGTGAAAAAAAGTTTCAGAAAGTTTTAGAAAAAGTTGAATTTTTGACTAATTTTTCATAAATCGTTGTAAGTTACTGAAAACAAAGCATTTATAAATGCAAAAATAAAATTGGCTAAATTTGGATATGCCTGAAAAAAAGGCGCCCTGAATCGCCGCCTATATCATTTTTAGCTCATATTGCAACTATTAACTTGCATGGAAAATTATCGATGCTTAGAATCGAAATTATTTTGTTTGTTTTCAACAACTTAGACATATTTTCCAAATAATGATATTTTAAGAAAATTAGTGGTTTGTAAGTTATAGAAAACAATATAGATACATAATGTAATATATTGTATAGCATTGTAGACTAAAACAAATTTTCAGAAAGTTTGAATTATTTTGATGAAATTAATGACTTCTGGCTAATTGTCCTGCATAAGCTAATATTTCTCTATAATCGAATGGGTCATATTTTCCTAATCCAGGAATGCCAGACCAGCGAAAACCATAATAACAAACATTTATCCCCATATCAAAAGCTGTTTTCATTATAGTTTTTGTTTGTTCTAAACTCAAGCCCGCCTTCATTGCAAAAAATTCATTAAATG
>JAFCEK010000033.1 GCA_017609225.1 Candidatus Aenigmatarchaeota archaeon
TATTTGTATCCTATTTTTGCAGGAAGCTTCTGGCTTGAGGTTCTCGGATAGGATATCAGTGCCTGTTCATAAAGGCTCTGCGCTATATCAAGTGTCTGCTTTGGTGATAAGCCAAAGTTTTTGTAGCTTTCCCTCTGAAGCGTGGTAAGGTCAAAAGGAAATGGGGGATACTGTCTTTGCTTGGTTTTTTCAATCTTCTTGACAGTTGCGGGTTTGCCCCTGCATTTCTGGTATATCTTTTCTGCTTTTTCTTTTTTCCAGAACTTGTCTTCTTTATGCAGGGCAATAATTTCCTGTTTTTCCTTTATGCAGTTAAGCTGAATCTGCCAGAATGGCGTTGGTTTGAAGGCATCAATCTCCTTCTGCCTTTCTTCCAGAATTTTGAGTGTGGGCCCCTGAACCCTTCCTGTTGATAAAACCTTGAATGCACCTGCTTCCCTGAGTGATATAGTCAGTGCCCTGCTCACATTTATGCCCCATATAAAGTCAAGGTGATGCCTTGCAAGCCCTGCCTCTATCTGGGGAAAATCCAGCTCCGGGGATGCGTTTTCATAAGCGGAAACAAGGTCATGCTTTGTAAGCGTTGAGAATTTCATTCTCTTTCCCTTTTCTGTTCCGCATATGAACCTTAAAATATTGTAAGCTATTGTAGAGCCCTCGATATCATAATCACATGCTGATATAAACTCATCAGCATTTTTTGAGAGGGTTTTTATGTTTTTGTAGTATTTTCCTGCCCAGGCGCTGCCTCTTATTGTATATGTGGGCTTCCATTCAAGAGAAAAAACAGGGTATGTCCATATTGAGCCTGCGTTTGATTCCTGAAGAACAAACAAATGGCCCACCGCAGGCACAACAACAATGTCCCTTCCCCCCCTCTCTATTTTGTAGTATGGCGCGTTGTTTTTTGATTTTTTTTCAATCTTTCCTTCACTCAGAGATTCTGCAATTCTTTTTGCAGCACTCGGCTTCTCGCATATAATCAGCGTGTAACCCATAAAACCATCTGCATTGCCTTTTTATTGGTTAGCCACCAGTGAGCGGTGGAAATCATATTTATAGTTTAAATAATAGGATGTGCTGGATTTAAAAATGCAACGTTAAGCATTTAAATCCAAAATACATTAAATCAAAGTTGGGGTTCTATGGAATGCAGGAAATGCACTTATTTTGAAAAAATGAAGGCAAACAGAATGAGCGGAGGCAATCTCATTGTGGGATTCTGCAAGCTGAGGGAAAAGCACATATCAGACGAAACCGTGGGTCTGGAATACTGCAAGGACAGGGCTGTGATTGATATAAGCGACAAGGGAAGCTCACAGAATTTCATTGAAAAGGTTCTGAGGGAGGAGGGCGAGCTTCAGGAAGAAAAAACCCAAAAAGAACCTGTTTCTGAGCCAGCCCCGGAAGATTCGGAAACTGTAAAGCCATCTGAACTGATCTCCTCTCAAGTTTCAGAAAAGCGCTGGAATATGCAGGTTCAAAAACTTATACAGGAATCACCAGATTCCGAAAACATCAGAAAATCCCCGGACACAGAAGAGGAAAAAGAAATAATAAGAAAGGCTGTATGGGGATAATTTCTCAATAGCAGATGATGTGACTGAATTCAGGGCAGGAAATCCCTTTCCTTTATTTTCTTGGGCAGATATTTTTCTGTTATGAATTTTATGCCCTTGGAGCTCAGCGCCTCAAGTTCAAGCTTGTGGCCAACTTCAAGCATATGCCTGAGTTCGTCCTGCCATTCATTGGGCTTGAACCAGATGTATTTCATCATTTCATTTGCCCTCTTTATATCCCCCTGGTTCAGCTTTATTGTCACATTCTTTGGTATATCAAACTTTTCCACATCCCTTGTTGTCAGACCCACAAATTTTGCTCCAGGTGTTCCCAGCCTGTCCGAAAGGAATGAAAGGTTTATCGAGCCCTGCTTTATAACAGAGTAAATATAATATCCCCATGCATCAGCATCTGTAAGCACATAAACAGGCAGCTTGAGCTCGTTGTGAAGCCTGTTTATCAATCTCCTGCATCCTCTTGCCGGCTGTCCCTTTCCTGTTAATATAAGGCAGTTGTGTTTTTTCCAGAACTTGTCCTGGTTCAGCCTCTGCCAGACAGCATCCTTCTCTATTACAAGAACAAAATCAGCAGTGCATTTTTTGAACTTAATTATTTCATCCTCAACATTTGAGGGTATTGCCCAGCCGGATGAGCCCATCTTGGTGCAGTCTATGGTATCACCGGCGTCTGTTAACGTCAGAGGGCCTGCCACATATCCCTTTCTGTCTGCCTGCAGGTGCAATCTTTCTCTTAGCGTATCCAGGGCTGCCTCAAGGTCTTCTATTATTGGGTCTGACTCGCTCTGGTCTTCCACTGTGTTTTCATTCGTTCCCGGTATTGTTCTTTTAAGTGCATAGTACAAATCCCTGATGCTTGTGGTTACTCCCTGGTTTATTATTTTCCTGCATTCAGCAGCAACCATCAGTGTCTGCATGAATTTCCTTGTATGAGCCACATTAAGATAAGTTCTGTGGCTTACTTTGTCTCCCAATTTCACAAGCCCGAGCTTCTCATCAAAGAATATGTTTGACAGAACCCTTACGGGCAGCGTTATGTCTGGATTTTTCTTCTCTTCTATTTGCCTGAGAACCGATTTTCCCAGTTCCTCAAGCTTTTTTTCCGGTTTTTCCTTTTCTGGCATGATACAGCCTCACTTATTTTTTTTGTGTTTTGCCTGTGCTTTCGGCTTCCTTTTCTTTTTTGTCATCTGCTCCTGGAAGGTTTATGTTTCCTATGTTTTTTTTAACAATTTCATTTATTTCAGCTTCTATCTTTTCTGGTTTTTCTCCTGTCAGCTCACTTATTGCCACGGCTGTTTCATGTGCATATCTCTCAAATATGCTTTTTCTTTCAGCCTGCAGCTGCGCCTTTCTTACACCCGAAAGGTATATGGAAAGTTTTCTTGCGCATTCCTGCAGTGCGAGCTTTATTTCCTTTATTATTACAGGATAGGAAGCCACAGCCTCCTTTGATTCTGATGTGAATGGAACCCATACAGAGGCTATGTGAACCAGTATTACTATTGGTCCTGTTGGCAGCTTTTCTGTCTCAATCCCGTATCTCCTCCAGTCAATGCCTGCTATGGATTTTGTTATGGCGCAGTCGCCTGCCTGGTAGAGAAGGGGAACCCTGTTCGCAAGCCTCATTATCTTTGGCGCCTCTATTGAACCGCCATAGGCTATTCCAACCTCAATCTGGAAGGGCCATCCCCTGTACACTGCAGGTGACCTTGTTATTGCTGCGCAGAAATCAGGATTCAGCTCTTTTTTGAGCCCCTCCTCAATAAGATTTGAACCCAGTGGGGACAGGCAGTCTGTTGGGGGCCTGGTGAGCTTTGTCTCCCTGATTGCCTTGACCAGATTCACAATCTGCTCATCTGTAACCTTTCTGGGTGAAATCATCATATCAGGCTCGTTTTTGTCATTCACTATGCCTGCCTTTTTTATTATCTCTTTTGCTGTTGTTTTTCCAACCCTTGTGAATTCTGATGTCAGAAAGCCTGACAGTGTCCTTGCATTGGTTTCATGCATCATTCTTGAGAGTATACCAACTTCAACCCCGTAAAGGTGGGGCTTTATCTCCTTTGGCTCAACAGGAAGCTTGTCTATTCCCCTCTTGAATTCAAACCTTCCTGTGGGTGCATCAAAAACTATGTTGGCATATGGGTTTGAAACTGCTGTCTGCTTTACATACTCAAGCACTGACTGCTTGTGTTCCCTGTAAAGCCCCTCGCATACAAATGTTATCTGAACGCCTCTCCATTCCTTTCCTTCTATTATATCCTCTTCCAGTATTTTCGGTTCATTTTTTTTCACATCAATCTTCAGCCTGTACCTGTGGGTTTTTCCGTCTCCTGTTGAGCTTAAAACCTCTGTGGATTCTCCTGTTGTAAGCTGTGAATAAAGAACAGCAACGCTTATTCCCAGGCCCTGCTGCCCCCTGCTCTGCCTTAGCCTGTGAAATTTGCTTCCATAGAGAAGCGTGCCGAAAATCTTTGGTATCTGCTTTTTCATTATCCCGGGGCCATTATCTTTTATGACTACCTTGTATTTCTCCTTTTCAATTTCCTCTATCTTCACATAAATATCAGGAAGTATTCTTGCCTCCTCGCATGCATCCAGGGAGTTGTCAACCCCCTCCTTTATTATCATCAGCAGTGCCTTTATTTTATTGTCATATCCGAGGAGGTGCCTGTTTTTTTCAAAAAACTCGGATATACTTATCTCTTTGTGTTCCTTGGCAAGCATCTGCGCTGTCTTCTCTTTTCCGTTTTCGTTAACTTCAGGCATATTTCTCCGAATAGCTTGTTTAGGGTCAAGAAGGGGATATTTACTATTGTTTGCCCCCATTTATAAAGGTTTTCAGGGCATTTTTTACCAGCTTAAAATCTTCCAAACCAGCATCTGTAACCCTTGTTTCCAGCACTTTATTATTGATTCCCAGGCTTTTTATAGCTTTTCTTGCCTGGTTTTTTGTGTATTTTTCCTGCAAGAAAAGAGCCCGCATGATAGCGTTTTTAATCTTCATTTTTCTCTGCAAAATAACCAAAGAAACCAGGCTTTTTTTCCTCCTTTTCAGCAAAATTGCAATGGAATCTGTTTTTGGCTCGGGTTTAAAAGCCTTCCTTGGTACACTGAACAGCTTTTTTGTTTCAAAAAACTCATTCAAAACAAATCCCAGCCTGCTGTTGGTTTTCATAACCCTCCTGGCAAACTTCTCGGGGACAGTGAACACTGCCAGTTCAAAATCCAGGTATGGAAGCCTCTGGAACAGGGGCTCGCAAATCGCATAAGGCAGGTTGGATATGATTTTTTTGAATTTTATTTTATCAATTAATTTCAGGGCATTGCCAAAAACAATTTCGGCTTTCAGCCCCATAAGCTGTTCCTTGAATTTTCTGTCAATCTCCACTGCAACAACCCTGCCGCCTGTTTTTGCCAGCTCTCCTGTTAAATTCCCTGTTCCTGCTCCAATCTCAAGAATCCTTTCGTTTTTCTTTATGCCGGCTGAAGATACGATTTCTTTAATCAGTTTTTTATCAGTCATAAAATGCTGGTCTTTCTCAGGCATATTATGTTTTTGGTTTTGGTATAAAAATATGGCTGTTTCCTGATAAGTCGTGATTTCTTTGATGCTGCTGATTCACTACTCCGCAAAACATTTAAATAGTAGTGATTATAATAGTCACTAATGACTGATATAGCCACAGGTGATAGCATGGATGAACTTGAGAGAATAAGAAAAAGAAAAATGGAAGAGCTGATGAAAATATCAGGAAATAACAGGCTGGAAATTGAAGTGAATGACAACAATTTTGAAAAGGAAGTGATAGAAAAATCCAAAGAGGTTCCTGTTGTTGTTGATTTTTGGGCTGCCTGGTGCGGACCGTGCCTTATGCTTGGCCCGGTTTTGGAAAAGCTTGCAAAGGAATTCAACGGAAAGTTCATCCTGGCAAAAATCAATGTTGATGAGAACCCTGTAAAAAGCCAGGAATACGGCATAATGAGCATCCCAAGCGTCAAGCTGTTCAGGAACGGAAAACTGGCTGATGAGTTTACTGGTCTTTTGCCGGAAACTGCTGTCAGGGAATGGATTAGCAGCAACATAGCGCAGTCAGAATAGGAGATGATTAAAATGTGGGGAAGATTATCATTTTTGCAGAGAAATCTGGTTTGGTCAATTCCTTTATTCATGATACTGGGAATTCTGTTCGGATATTTCGGCAGTCCGGCTTTTCTCAAAGCGCTGATTCTCCCTTTAACATTCCTGATGGTTTATCCCATGATGGTGAATCTTCAGATAAAAAAGGTTTTTTCCGGAGGGGATTATAAGATTCAGCTGGTTACACAAATAATAAATTTTGCTGTCATACCATTTTTTGCATTCGGTATTGGAAGTATATTCTTCAGCAGCAACCCGCTGATAGCACTGGGTCTGCTGCTTGCAGCTCTGCTTCCCACAAGCGGAATGACAATATCATGGACAGGGTTCGCGAAAGGTAACATTAATGCTGCAATAAAGATGACTGTTATTGGCCTGATATTCGGCTCGCTTGCAACACCTCTTTACGCAAAATGGCTTATGGGAACTGTGGTAGAGATACCACTGGCCAATATATTCATACAAATAGCATTCATTGTTTTCCTTCCCATGATAATGGGTTATATTACCCAAAGGTTAATAATCCGGAAATACGGGGAAGCCAAATATCAGAAGGACATAAAGAAAAAATTTCCCATGCTTTCAACCCTGGGTGTGCTTGGCATAGTGTTTGTTGCGATGGCACTGAAATCAAAAACCATTATTTCAAACCCGTCAATGCTGCTGTTCCTTTTTGTTCCGCTGCTGATTCTCTATGGTTTTAATTTCCTGCTCAGTACGCTGATTGGAAAATTCTTTTTTAAGAGGGATGACGGCATTGCGCTTGTTTACGGAACTGTTATGAGAAATCTGTCCATAGCACTTGCAATTGCAATGACTGCCTTTGGCAGGGAGGGCTCTGATATAGCACTGATTATTGCCATGGCTTATATCATTCAGGTTCAGTCAGCGGCATGGTATGTCAAATTCACATCCAGGATATTTGGCAAAGCTCCGCAGGATGTTGCCCGGGATGTGATGGAAGAGGGGCTGTTTGCCCTGCATGACACATCAACACTGGAAGATGCTATAAGACTTCTTGATGAAGAGCACATACACAGCGTGGCTGTTCTTTCAAAAAACGAAACGCCCATGGGTATTATAACAGCTGACCTTATCGTTAATTTGCTTGCAGAAGGCAAGGGCCTTGAAACAAAACTGAAAAACATAAGGCTGCTGCCTGTGGTTAAGGTAAGCGAAAGAAGCCCTGTATCAGAGGTTATAAAGAAAATGAAAAGGAAGCATGAATACAAGGTTCTTGTAACAGATGAAAAGGGAAGGATTAAAGGTGTGCTGACAGAGATGGATATACTTGAAAGGTACAAGGAAGGTGAGGGAAATGAGTAAGATACTGTATGTAACAAGCTCTGATAAAAATACAGAAGAAGCTGTAAAATCGATAAAGGAGTCTGCCAGAGATTTTGGGTTTATAGTAAGGGATGTATTCGATATGGGTGAGGAATTCAGGAAGCATGGTGTGAACATAGAAAACGGTTTTGATTTCTATTCGCTCATGCTGTGCAATCCGGAAAAGGCATATCAGAGCATTGTTAAAAATCCTGTAAGGGGGGCTGTACTGCTTCCTCCAAAACAGATAGTTGTTTACAGAAACAAAAAAACAGGCAAAACAAATATTGCATATCTTGCCTTTAACAGGCAGTTTGTAAAAAAGCTGCTTCCTGATGACAAACCATTTCAGGAAAGCCTTCCTGATTCATGCCGGAAAATAATAAAATTAATTAAGAATGCGAAATGATAGCTGGTAATTATGAAACCGGATTTCCTCAGCAAAGCCAACAGAATAGCAGTTGTTGGTGTTTCCTCCAGCAAAAAGAAATGGGGCTGGAAAATATACGAGAAATTAAAGTCTGCCGGCTTCAGGGTTTATCCCCTAAATCCGAAACACAAAAAAATAGCAGGAGATGTATGTTATCCTGATTTAAAGTCACTGCCTGAAAGCCCTGATGTTGTCATAACAGTTGTTCCCCCGGATGTTACAGAAAAAATTGTAAAGCAATGCAAAAATCTTGGTATCGGTAAAATCTGGATGCAGCCAGGCTCTGAATCAAAAAAAGCTATAAAATTCTGCAAAAACAATAATATTGAAGTGATATATAATTCATGTTTTGCTGTTAATGCCCTGGAAGATAAAACCGGTGATTGAAATGATAACATTTGCATGCAAAAAAATAAAGCAGGAAGAGCTTATAAGATGCTCATTCAGTTTGAATAAAACCGAGTACAATGTGTTAATGTTTTTATTAAAAAGAGACAGTCCCCTCACAGCATCACAAATCGCAGAAATCATGGGACTGGAGAGAACAACTGTCCAGAAGGCAGTAAAAAATCTTTTCAGCAAGAAGCTGGCAGGAAGAATGCAGAAAAACCTGCCCAAAGGAGGATATACTTTCTTTTATGAAATAAGAAACAAAAAAGAAATCAAGGACAGAATGAAGAGTATTGTTTATGACTGGTACAAAAGCGCTGAAAAGGCAATAAATAAAATATGACTGCAGCTAACCTGCCTCGGCTGGAAGCCATGATGGTAGTGCTGCCCCCACAAATGTAAACCAGGGCCTTTCCTGTTTTATTATGCTTCCATCATCAGGATCAATAACATACCTGCTGCTTATTTTCATGGGAATTATCCAGAACAGCTTAAACGGCTCTTCAACATTTAAATCATAAACAGGCTTTCCGCTTTCAATTTTCAGGGATAAATCCTTAAGGGATATTTCCGGGTTCTTTTTTACAGCACTGTAAACACCTGAATAGATTTCCGGCGGCAGAACCTTTAAATTATGCACAGTTTCATTATGAATAAGGTATAATTTTTTGTTTTCAATCCTGAAGTCGGAATAAACAGGCATCAATACCTCTTTTTCCCTGTATATGAATTTTAGTACAGCAGAGTTTACTTCTGGTGTGACTGTAAAGTTATAAATCTCTGAATTTATCTGTGACTGAAGCGTTATATTTGTTAAGGGAGGCATAACTTCACTGTCAGTTATTTCCGAAACAATGCTGCTGTAGTTAATTATCTGCTCATTGTTAATAACTATTTTTTTATCCTGCAGCCTGAATTCAACAGGCTGTTCCAGCCCCAGGTCAAAAACCGGCTGAACAACCTCATTCTCTTTGTAAATTGATTTGTTAACTGGAAGCTCCAGGTGATAAACAATCTTTTCATTTTCAATGGCAGGATTTACAACCAGATTGGTTACTTCAGAAAATACAGGGGAAAATATTTGAGGTGATTTAACCTCAAGATTTTCTATAGCTGACTGGATTTCCGGTGTTACATTTTTTGTAGTTACAATATAAAGTTTTTTGGATTCGTTCTCGCTTAATATTACTGAAGGGACTTCAGGAACAAATTCAACAGAAGAATGAATTCCTGATGTAATCTGTGACTGGAGTTCTGAATGTATATTCTGGGCTGAAGTCAGTGCCTGGGATTCCGCAAGAACAGGAAACAGCAGCAATGCAAACACAAACACAATGGCTGCGCTTTTTATCATATATTATATTATTAATATTAATTATTTATAATGTTGCCTCCGTATATCCGCGACTAAAGCCGGCGGTTTTCTTGGCGAGGCAACAGCTGTTGAACCAGAACCATACATCCACTGTTTGAAAACAATGGTTTTCTGGTTCAACATCTTCAGCAGGCTTGTTCCTGTATTCCCAGCCCTTGTATACAGGAATGATGTATCCTTCTGTGCTGTTCCATGTTATGTTAAAGAACATGTCATAAAAATCAGCCTGGGACTCAAAGGAAAGGTTAAAGAAATCCTCTGGCCATCCCTGCGGGTTGTTTTTCATATTTTCAGGGGCAACAGGCTCCCACCAGTAATAATCAGGTCCTGTGAATGCCCCTGCACCAAAGAACAGGTATTTGTGTCCAGGGTAATTTGCTTTAAGCGCTGCCATCTCTTCCTCAATCAAACGCTCTATCCATTCAGGGTGCTCAACAATGTCTTTGGTGCATGTAAGTCCTCCGTCTGCAATGTAGTCATATCCTGTCAGGTTGTATCTGTTTTCTGCACCCTGAACCTCAAAGGCAATCCTGCCGCTGTAAATCTTCCTGATTTTTGGCAGTATATATTGTGCCCAGTCAGAAACATCTTTTTCGTTTCCATAGGACATCATCTGCGGTTCATTGACAGGGCAGAACATCTCAACCCCGTATTTCTCTGATATGCCTGCCCATTCCAGCACAAGTTGCGTAAGATTATCAAAAAGCTCTTTTCCGCTTGCTTCAGGCATATTTGGGTCTATGCCAGAATCCGGATGTGCAGGATTCATGACTAGAAAGGTTTTTATGCCGTTTTTATGAAATTCGTTTACCGAGTTCCTTAATTCTTCTTCATCTTCACAAACATAAAATTCACTGTTTTTGCATATCTTAATCCCTATTGCAGCAATATTAATTCCGTCCAGCCTGAGATTGTCAATATCATTCAGGGCTATCCTTACCTCTCTTATTGCAGGCATCCATATTCCCTTGTATTTTGTTATATTCAGGGCAGGAGGCCTTACTATGGCAGATTTGTCTGATAATTCCTCCTGCTGGCTGGCAGGAAACATCTGAAAAAGACAGAAACCCAAAATTAACGCAGCTGCAGCAAAAACCAGTAAAGCCACCAGTTTATTTTTCATTATAAAAAATTAACCTTTTGATTAAAATAATATTGCCTCCGTATATCCGCGACTAAAGCCGGCGGTTTTCTTGGCGAGGCAACAGCTGTTGAACCAGAACCATACATCCACTGTTTGAAAACAATGGTTTTCTGGTTCAGCATAATATTGCATCCTTGCAAACCCATGACCGAGTCAGGGTTTTTTGTTCAACATATTTTTTCACACAGCAAAAGAACATCATTTGCTTTCCGGTGTTTTTTTGTATCTTGCGATAACGAACAGCCCTATGGAAAACATGCCAACAGAGAA
>JAFCEK010000034.1 GCA_017609225.1 Candidatus Aenigmatarchaeota archaeon
GAGAATGCAGAAGAAGCACTGGCCGGTTATAGAGCACAGGAATGGCCAGGCACAATTAATTGATTTCACCAATTAATTAAAACCCCCACGGCTTTAGCCGTGGGATATTTAGAAAAAAATATTCAGCTTACCCATAATCAAAATGTTCAGCGCCCTCCACTATCTGCCCCATGCCTGATGGTATGAGCGCCTGCAGCTCATCAATAGGGGTTTTTTCTATCAGCTCCTTGTCCTCTGGCTTTGCCTTCATGAGAAGGCTTGCCTTTATCTTCCTTGCCAGCTCATGGCTTCTCATATATCCGGGATTTATTGTTACAAAATAATCAGAGTTCTTCCTCATTGCCATCACAGGCCCTGACAAAACCTTGGGCATCCTTGTGCCTGTCTTCTCATCAGTAATTATCTTTATACCAATGCCAAGCTTTATCTCCTGGTCCCTGAACCATATCCTTTCCCCGTAAATCATGAATGAGCCCTTTGGCAGATATTCACCTGATGGCGGCGTTTTTGATACCTGGTTCGGGCTTACTGCATACACATCAACCTTTCCCATTCCCCTGCTCCATGCTTTTGAATTTGCAGCGGCAAATTCAGCTGCCTCCTTCAGCGTCAGCTCCCCTATTTCCCTTCCATCTGACTTTACCACAACGAATGCAGCTCCCTGTATGTCAGCATGCAAAACAACATCACCCTCCTTTGCCCTGTTCTTTATCAGATTCTCGTTCTGGTTTGCGTTCTTTCCTGCAATAACCACAAACCCCTCGGATGATATGAACCATTTGTATGTCTCATACCATCTTTTCCTGATTTTGGGCTTCTCCACTTCAGGAACAGCATCTTTTGCTGCCTCTTCAGCCATTTCAGGTATTCTTTCCATCTCCTTTTTCGTTTTTTCCATTGCCTCCTCAGCCCCCCCGTATTTTTTTCTTGCCCATTTTGCATCCTCATAATATCTTGCAGCATTCTCCTCAGGGGTTTTCCTGAAATCAATCTCTATATCCTTCCCGTCCAGCTCTATCACAACCACAGCATCGCCTTCCCTTATCTCTTTTACAACATCAGCTATCTCAGAGCCCTCTGATTTTATTTTCTGCTTTATCTCCTCCCAGCTCATGCCTGAATCCCTTGCCTTCTGGAGGCCTTCAATCACTTCCTGCACAGTGGAATAATTTTTATAGATGCTGTCAGCAGCCTCCTTTGACTCCTGTTCTATCTTTTTCCATTTTTCGCTTGCCTCCTCCTGTTTTTTTGTAATTCTCTCTATTCTTTCTGTTTCCTTTTTCTCTGCCTTCTTTACCTCCTCCTCTGCCTTCTGCACCTTCTGCTCCGAGAAGAATTCATCCAGTGCATCAGAAAAAGAATCAAACCCGGCTGACTCCATGCCCTGGTAAATCTTCAGGGGAAATGGGGAAACAGCATTCTCATACACACATGGCTCCGGCTTTTCCTTATCCAGGGCTGTGTATGTGTTGTATATGCTTGCAATCTGCCCTGAGCTGAGCTGGCCGCATGGGGTTTCATCCTTTATTCCTGCCCTGAAGCAGATCTCTCTTGCATATATCCCTCCGAACCCCATATTCACAGCAAGGAATGAAACAATATTTTTGTCAGAGCCTGCCACAAGCCTGGAGAACCCTCCAAAGTCTAGGGAAAAGGGGTTTTCCCCTCCGGGGGGATATTTGTACGCCACCTTTGGCCTTATCTCCCTGTGCCTCCATCTCTGTATCTCCAGGGGCATTATGATATTATAGGAGCTGTCACAGAGAATTACATTGCCCCTTGAAAAAAGCTCAAAAATCAGTATATGGCTGTCTGTGGATATTTCAATAATTCTGTCAAACCCATGCTGCCTGACATCCTTTATCTTTTTCCCCATGAGATGCTTTCTCAGAAACATGCAGAAGCTTGGCGGCTCCTGGGGTGCTGCCTGCTTCTTTTTGGTGAGGAATACGCTTTCAGCGTCCGCATAGAGCCAGTGTTCCCCCCTGCCTGAAGCAAATATGCTGATTAAAAACCGCCTGCTCTTCCCTGAGCCGTACTGGTATATTTTCCTGAAAACCCCGCCGCTAAGCCTTTCCCTGATTTCCTTTATCACAAACCTCAAATCCAGGCTTGTGATCTGCTTCTTAACTTCATCTGTTTTGCCCAATGAGGCTGGAATATTCTGTTTCCCTGGATATTCATCCATAGTATTAATTAAGATTGGGAATTTAAAATAAAATATATGGCAGAAAAAGCAGAAGATAAGATATATGATTACATACTTAAAGGCCTTGAAGAAGGGCACCATCCAGATGACCTGAAAGCTGCGCTGATAAATGCAGGCTGGCCTGAGAAGGATGTAAACAAACTGGCAAAATCCGCTATTAATAATTTTACACTTCATGGAGGGAAAATAGAACACAGAGAACCCGGAATCACAGAGTTCGAAAAAATGGGAATAAAGGATAAAATATCCCAAACCCTTAACTCGTATGACTCTCTTTTGAATTATGTTGACAAAAAAGAGGGAATAAAAGAAGCGGTCAGGTTTTATCTTTTAATTTCCATGGTGCCTGCAATAATCACCTTAATAACAGGATTTTTTCTGATTTATTTCGGAGTTTATGGACTGGGCCTCTCATTCACAACTCTTGTATTATCAGTTGTGATAAACTATGTGATGGGAATATTCTGGCTTTTTGTAATATCATCTATAATGCATCTTTGTGTGATGGCGTTCGGAAAATCAGATTACAGAAAAACACTCCAGGCCTCAGTTTACAGCCTGACACTTGTTTTATTATTTTTCTGGATACCCCTGATAGGAATTATATTTGAAGTTCATGCTCTTTATCTGAGATATAAAGGTCTAAAAATTTTGCATGGACTCAGCAGAGGGAAATCGCTGGTCGCATTGTTTGTTCCGTTAGTTATAATAATTCCAATACAAATACTGTTACTTCTGGCGTTATACCATCCATCCATCTTTATTTAATATCCAACAAATAATTCTTTATGATATCAATAATTATCCCAACCTACAATGAGAAGGAAAACATAAAAAAGCTAATCCCAAGGGTTTTCAGGGTTCTGGAAAAGGCGAAAATCAGGGGAGAGGTTATAATAGTTGATGATAATTCCCCTGATGGAACAGCTGAAGAGGCAGAAAAACTGGCAAAGAAATTCCGTGTCAGGGTTCTGAAAAGAAAGGGAAAGCTGGGCCTGAGTTCAGCGGTGCTGGACGGCTTCAGGATTGCCAGTGGCGATATACTCGGGGTGATGGATGCTGATTTTTCCCATCCGCCGGAGAAAATACCGGAGATGCTCAGATACATCCGGGGCAGCAGAGAATCGGGATACAACATGGTTATTGGAAGCAGGAAGGTGAAAGGAGGCTCAATAGAGGACTGGCCCATTAAAAGGAAGCTGATATCAAAGGGAGCCACGGTTCTTGCAAGGCCTATAACAAGGATAAAGGATCCCATGTCTGGCTTCTTTATGATTAAAAAATCCGTTCTCAGGGGGGCAGGGCTGAACCCAAGGGGCTTCAAGATTGCGCTGGAGATAGCAGTAAAGGGCAGGCACAAAGGCAGGATAACAGAGATTCCCATAAAATTCAGGGACAGAAGATACGGGGAAAGCAAGCTTGGAAAGAAAGAGATAATAAACTACCTGCTGCATCTGATGAAATTATACAAATATAAGATAACAGGATAATATACTAATCTACCATTTCTTCTGGGTTGTCCACAAATTCAATACGGAAAACGTCATATGGTGATACCCCGTCATCTTTAAATTTATCCCCATATAATTTATCTAACCACCAAAACACAACAGATCTGTAAACACAATCAAACACATCTTTTGAGTAATTCCTGCAGAACATATTCTTCATTTCACTGAATCTTTCATTCCATTCAGTCTTGTATTTTTCCCATACCGTCTTCCAGTCTTTGCCGCCTTTTTTTATAATTGAAAAATTGGCAGCCCTTTCTTCAAAGAGGCTGTCAACAGCATTTAGCATCTTATAGATTTCCTCTCTAGGAACATCAAGAATATCCACATCAGAATCCATGTAATCCATAAAACCACTTAATATTTAATCAGAAAAAAAATAAAAACGCAACAGAGTTTAATCCAAATTTATAACTTCCAATCCAAATTATATAGCATAAATGCCAATCTTTAGGGTATTTGTTATGTACTCCAAAAAAATCCAGGCACTGCTTAAGAAAAAGAAAATAAGGATTGGGGACAGGGTTCTTGTCAAGAAAATCGGAAAAGAAACAGAAGGAATTTTGATGCCCCAGACAGATGCAGGCGACCCTGAAACCCTTGTTATCAAGCTGGACTCAGGCTACAATATAGGCATAAAATTCAGAAATGCAGGGATTGAAAAATCCGGAACCAGGCAATCAAAGGCAGGAAAGGAGGAGGCTGAATACGAGATGGGCAAAACCAGGAAAGAGATACTTAAACTGAAATTTGATGCAAAAAAACCAGCCATTTCCATGGTTTCTGTTGGCGGAACCATTGCGAGCAGGATTGACTACAGGACAGGGGGGGTGCATGCACTGGAAGACCCCAGGGAATTCCTGCACAACACTCCCGAGCTTGCAGATATAGTGAACATAAAAAGGTTTGTTTCCCCCTTTACGAAAATGAGCGAGGACATGGAGCCGGATGACTGGATAAAAACAGCAAAGCATGTTGCAAAAGAGCTCAATTCAGGCATGAAGGGGGTGATTGTAACCCATGGCACAGACACCCTGCATTACACATCTGCTGCGCTGGGTTTTTTCCTGAGAAATCTGACCAAACCTGTTGTGCTTGTTGGAGCGCAGAGAAGCTCTGACAGGGGCTCTTCGGATGCAGGCATGAATCTTATATGTGCTGCACATGCTGTTGTTTCTGATATTGCAGAGGTTGGCATCTGCATGCATGGCAGAATGGATGATGATTACTGCCTGTTCATAAGAGGCACGCATGCAAGAAAGATGGACACCCAGAGAAGGGATGCCTTCAGGCCCATAAATGAATATCCTCTTGCAAAGATATGGCCTGACGGCAGGATAAAGATAAAGAACAGGGATTACAGGAAAAGGGATGATAAAGGCAGGGTTGAGCTTGATGCGAAGTTTGAAAAGAAAATAGCAATGCTGAAGGTTTACCCCGGGGCAGACCCTGATATAATCAGCTATTATATCTCAAAGGGATACAGGGGATTTGTGATTGAAGCCACAGGACTTGGCCATGTGCCAACCCAGGCAAGAAAAAGCTGGACAGAAGTGATAAAAAGGCATTCCAAAGACATTCCGTTTGTCATGACGCCGCAGACCATATACGGAAGGATAAATCCCAGCGTATACACAAATCTGAGAATCCTTTACAGGGAATCAGGGGCAATACCCGGAGGCGACATGCTTTCAGAAACAGCTTATGTTAAGCTTGGCTGGGTGCTGGGCCATACCAAAGACATGGAAAAAATCAGGGAAATGATGCTGACAAATTATGCAGGGGAGATAACACAAAGAACACTTGTGGGGACATTTTTGTATTAGGTGGTTTCTGTGGCTCTGGACTACAAAAAACTTGGCATGAAATGCGGTGTGGAGATACACCAGCAGCTTGCAACAAGGCACAAGCTGTTCTGCAAATGCAGCGCTGCAATGCAGGACAAGGAGCCTGTGTTTGAAATCAGGAGGAAGCTCAGGGCTGTTGCAGGGGAAATGGGCGATGTTGATGCTGCCGCTGCATATGAAATGCTGAAGAACAAGGTTTTCAGATACAAGGTTTACCTCAATGAAACATGCGCTGTTGAGCTGGATGAGGAGCCGCCGCATCCTGTAAACAGGGAGGCGCTTGACATTGCGCTGCAAATCGCTCTCATGCTAAACTGCGAGATACCGGAAGAGATTGAGGTAATGAGGAAAACAGTTATTGACGGCTCAAACACATCCGGATTCCAGAGAACAGCACTTGTCGGCCTGAACGGCTGGGTTGACACAGGATTTGGCAGGGTTGGCATAACCAATGTCTGCCTTGAGGAGGATGCTGCCCAGATCCTGGACAAAAAGAAAAAATCTGTAACATACGGACTGAACAGGCTGGGCATACCGCTTGTTGAGATTGGAACAGCCCCTGAAATACATGAGCCTGAGCAGGCAAAAGAGGTTGCAGAAAAGATAGGCATGATTCTTCGCAGCACAGGAAAGGTCCGCAGGGGAATAGGAACAATAAGGCAGGACCTGAACATATCGATTGCAGGAGGTGCAAGGGCTGAAATAAAGGGGGTGCAGAAGCTCAGCCTGATACCCAGAATAGTTGAACTTGAAGCAAAAAGGCAGCTGGAGCTTGTTAAAAAAGGCAGAAAGGTCACAAGGGATGTCAGGAAAGCCCTGCCTGACGGAAGAACATCTTTTCTGAGGCCCATGCCCGGCTCTGCCAGGATGTATCCTGAAACAGACATACCCCCTATCCAGATAACAGAGGAAAAGATAAAGCAGATAAGAAAAAACCTGCCTGAACTCCTCACAGAAAAACTGGAAAAGATAATGAAATCATACAACCTCAATGAGGAGATTGCAGGCCAGATTGTCTCCTCAGGCAAAACAGAGCTGTTTGAGAGGCTTGCAGGAATTTCAGAACCCAAAACCATTGCAAATGTTCTCACAAGATACTCCAAAGAATACAAAATACCTGATAAAAAACTTGAGGAGATGTTCAGAGCCATAGGAAAGAAACAGGTTCCAAAGGAAACACTGGAAAAAATGCTTGATGCATTGTCAAAAAACAGGCCTGTTCAGGATGTTGTTAAAATAGCAGGGGACATGCTTTCAGAGGAAGATGTAAAAAGGATTGTCAAGGATGTTATAAAAAAGAATCCTGATGTTATGAAGGCGGGAAGGCCTGAGAAAGCTTTAATGGGCCTTGTGATGAAAGAAGTAGGAGGCAGGGCTCCCGGCTCACTTGTTATGAAGATTATAATGAAGGAACTTAAAACATCTTTCAGCTAATGTAATTATTTTCTCTCAGTTCTTTCATAAGTTCTTTGAATTCTTTAAAGTTAAGCTGCTGGTTTGCATCGCATTTCGCATTTTGCGGGTCAGGATGCACCTCTATTATCAGCCCATGCGCCCCTGCTCCCATAGCTGCCTTGCTCATGGAAGGAATATATTCTCTGGAGCCTGTTGCATGACTGGGGTCGCCTATTACAGGAAGATGGCTTAATTTTCTTATCACAGAAAATGCATTTATATCAAATGTGTTTCTGGTCTCACCGTTTCCAAACGCCCTTATGCCCCTTTCACACAGTATAACAGGATTGCCGCCAAGCAAAACATACTCTGCTGCCAGCAGCCATTCCTCATATGTTGCTGACATTCCCCTTTTCAGCAGTACTGGCTTTGTTGTTCTTTCCCCGAGGTTTTCCAGCAGATGATAGTTATCCATGTTTCTTGCACCCACCTGCAGCACATCAATATCATAACCTTCATACCTGTCCAGATGCTCCAGGTCAACAATCTCCACAACAACAGGCAGTCCAAACTCTTCGCTTGCCTCTCTCAGATATTCCAGTGCCTCTTCTTTAAGGCCCTGAAAGGAGTATGGAGAGGTTCTTGGCTTCCATGCACCCCCTCTTAACGCATCTGCCCCAGCCTCCTTGACAGCCTCTGCTGTTCTGAGCAGCATATCCCTGCCTTCCACAGCACAGGGACCCGCAATAACCATCCTATGTTCTCCCCCAACATAAACATTATCAGATATCTTCACGACAGTGTCAGCAGGATGGAATTCCCTGCCTGCCTCCTTGTATGGTGTTGTAACCCTGATAACATCCTCAACCCCGGGAAGCATGAACCTCTCTTCCTCAAGCCCTCTTGTATTGCCCCTTACCCCAATAACTGCTGTATAGGTTCCTTTATCAATACTTGCAGCATAACCTGCTGACTTTACTGCTTCAATAACATCCCTGATTTGCCTTTCTGTTGCACCAGGCCTCATTTTTATTATCATTTGACCACTATATGGTAGTTTATATAGTAAATTATTTAAATTTTCACCGTTTTCTCCTTCTTGAAGAGGCGTTCACCCATATTCTCCCACCATTTCTTTACTCACCCTGAAAACCGAACAGAATTTTATAGCTTTGCCAAGTTTTGCTATTTTTTGTTCAGAATCAGGGCAGGCAGACCAATGAAACTCTAACAGCTAAAAAAATAATGTTGCCTCTTTGCAACTTGATTCGGCAACAAATCCAGAACCAAAGTTTCTACCAGTCATGCCCATATTAGATTTTTGGATGGAAAGATATTTAAGTTTATATGAGGCAGCTATGCCGCCTCCGGCTTTTTATAGCCCTGCCAGGATTGCCGGAAGCAAGTGCTGCTTTGTGAAAACAATATTAGCAGCCAGACTTTCGAACCTGGGTCACGAGGTCCAGAGCCTCGTATCCTTGACCATTGCACCGCCTTCGGTTTCTGCGCACATATAACAACCGAAAGAGCGCCTAGACTACAGGGCTGTACTGCAGGAAATCCTGCTGTAAAAAGTTTTTATACTTATCTATTTAAATAATATTCAGTATGCATTATTCCGGCAAAACCATGGTATTGAAGACAAAGACACTTTGTTAGATGCCATTGGCCTGCCGGGAACTGAAACTTTTTCTGCATTTTAATTCCCCCTGAAGAGTTTCTATTTCTGGCCTGCCATGGCAGAGGTGATGGTATGAAAAAAATAAAAATTGGCGTGCTTGGAGGAACAGGAATAGTTGGTCAGAGATATGTTCAGCTGCTGGAGGGGCATCCCTGGTTTGAACTCTCAGAAATATGTGCCTCGGAAAGAAGCGCAGGCCAGAGATATGCTGATACCATTAAAGGCAGATGGAAACTCTCGGCTGATGTACCTGAATATGCTGCTGATATCATGGTAAAAGAATGCATACCAGAGCTTGATGCAGCTGCACTGCTGTCAGGGCTTGACTCATCTGTGGCAGGCGAAATAGAGGATATGTACGCAGAGGAAGGGTATGCTGTTTCAAGCAACTCAAGAAACCACAGATTTGATCCAGATGTGCCGCTTCTTGTGGCAGAAGTAAACCCGGAGCACATAAAAATTGTGCAGAAGCAGAAAGAGAGAAGAAAAAAGGGCGGATTCATTATAACAAACCCCAACTGCTCAACAATAGGTCTTGTTATCCCGCTTAAACCCGTTTATGATGCCTTTGGTATAAGTAAGGTAAGGGTTTCCACAAACCAGGCAATATCTGGTTCAGGATATCCTGGGGAATCTGCATTTGATTTTGTTGGTAATATAAGACCCTATATAAAGGGAGAGGAGGAAAAAAT
>JAFCEK010000077.1 GCA_017609225.1 Candidatus Aenigmatarchaeota archaeon
TTGACCATTCCCAGCCTTCTTTTCTGATTTCCGGGTATATCGAAACCGGCTCCCAAATAAAGGCTCTTGGGTACTCCCGCATTTATCTATTTAATTAATTAGTAATTCTTTAAAAAGAATAAGCTTAATCTTCAGCGTCTATTGTTCTTAGTTCATGCCTTATTTTTTCAACCTGGTCATATATTTTCTTTATGTATTCATCCATTTCCTCTGGTACCTCTGGCATTCTTTCCCCGGAATCCAGCTTCAGCAGCTTTGAATCCAGGGTTGCAATTGCATTATTGAACCTGTCCAGCGCTCTTTGTGTAATGTCCAGTCCATTCCTAAGCTCTTTTTCAACATCACCAAGGGCATCCAGCGCATCCCTGAGACCCAGGGCATATGATTTAAGCTCCTGAATGCTTTTTATAACATCCCTGTACAGTTCAATCTTTATGAAAAGCGGAGCACTCTTTTTGGGAAGCCCGGATTTACTAGGGGGGTTCATGGCAGATGCTGCTGGCGGTTCAGGCGGTTTTGTTGCCTTCTCAACCTCTGGCATCTGCGGTTCAGGCTCTGGTGCACGTGGAGGAGCAGGCGGCTTTGGCATTGGTTTTGGAGCGCCTGGTATTTCTATACCTCCCATTTCAGTAGAAGCAGGCAGGCTCCCCGGAGGCAGGGGAGGCTTGGGCAGTTTCTTCCTGTTAAACATAAAACCACAATATATTATTGGGTTTGTTTTTTAAATAACTTGTTAAGGTATGGTTTAAAGAAAAAAATGCGCTGGGCGGGGTTTTCGCAGCATGCCTTGCAATCAATGCTGTCAGCCTGTGCATCGAACCCGCATTGCCGCCGTGGCAGGGCGACGTCCTTTAATGGCAATCTCCCCTCAGGAAGTAACGCCACCATTAGACTACCAGCGCATCTGCTATATTATTCCTTCTTAACTTTCTTTAAATTTATGCTCCTGCAGTTGGGGCAAAGCCTTGTGGCAGGCTGCATGAATATGGGCTTTCCAACCCATCCGCATTTCTGACATTCATATTTGGCCATATATCTTCGCCTTACATTCTGTAACGGGGACAGCTGTATGCTCAGTGCATACTGTTCTTGTTGTTAGCTGTCGTTTTATGCTTCGCATTGCATTCTGTAACGGAACCGCTACATACCTCCAAACCCAAGCTGTTTTGCCAGCTGAGCCAGAGGTCCTCTCTTCAGTCCCTTACCTCCTTTTGTAAGTTTCATAACCTTTCTGACCTGCTTGTAATATTTCAGAAGCTCTCTTACCTCTGACTCGGAACATCCCGAGCCCTTTGCTATTCTTTTTACCCTTGAATGCTTTATTATTTCAGGGGTTTCTCTCTCCTCTTTTGTCATTGAATCAATTATAAATCTCCATTTCTTCATTTTTTCTTCCTGAATATCCAGCATGCCTTTTGGAATCTTGAGTCCGCCTATTCCCGGAATCATTTCCATTACCTTTTCAATTGACCCCATTTTCTGCATCTGGGCAATCTGCTCCTGGAAATCCTCCATTGTGAATTTTCCTTCCAGAAGCTTCTTTGCCTTTTCTTCAGAAACCTCTATTCCTGCCTGTTTTGCTTTGTCCAATAAGCCCTGTATATCCCCATAGCCCACAAGCCTTGATACAAACCTTTTGGGATCATATATCTCCAAATCCTCCATTTTTTCCCCGGTTCCAAGAAGCTTTACCCTTGCTCCAGCTTGGTTACAACAATTCCTGTTATTCCAACAAGCTTGTTGAACTCTTCTGCCTGCTTTCTTGCTGCCTGACCTATATCAGCAGGTATAACAAGCAAAACCTCCTCTGGCTTTATAATTTCTCCCAATCTTTTCAGCTCCTCTGCCAGCTCCCTGTCCAGCGCATCCCTTCCTGCAGAGTCAAACAAAAGCACATCCTCTTTTGCATTTTTCAGTGCATTTTTTGCAATATCTACAGGGTTTTTCCCTTCCCTGTAAACATGAACACCCACAGCCTTTCCTATCTGCTCAAGCTGTGTCTGGGCAGCAGGCCTGTGGGTATCGCAGGCCACAAGCCCAGGCATCATGCCCCTGGTCTTGAACCATTTGGCAATCTTCCCTATGGTTGTGGTTTTGCCAGAACCAAACAATCCCACAACCAGGATTTTCTGCTTCTTCAGCTCTATACCTGCCTTTTCCTCACCCAGAAAATTTACAATCTCATCATACAAAACCTTGATGAAATACTCTCTAAGGCTCATGCCTTTTGGAGGCTGTTCCCCCAGAACAGTTTTCTTTATCCTTTCAGAAAGCTCAGCAACCATTTCCACATCCACATCAGCCATTAAAAGTGTTCTCTGCACATCCTGCATTATACTTTCCACTGCTTTTTTGTCCACCACTCCCATCCTGGCTATTTTTCTGAACACATCCTTCAGGCCAGAGCCAAATTTATCAAGCACCATAAAAACCACTATTCCATAATTCTTTATAAAAGTAACTTTTTCTGCTAACTAAACAATTGGCTAATTAACGGGAAAAAGTTAACAAAAAACATACCTCCAAGGGAGGCATAAAGCTTTTCAGGTAATTTAAACCATTAGGTAATTGGACGGAAAACCTTTACCAAAAACATACCTCCAAGGGAG
>JAFCEK010000035.1 GCA_017609225.1 Candidatus Aenigmatarchaeota archaeon
AGAATGCAGAAGAAGCACTGGCCGGTTATAGAGCACAGGAATGGCCAGGCACAATTAATTGATTTCACCAATTAATTAAAACCCCCACGGCTTTAGCCGTGGGATATTTAGAATTAACCTGTGAATTATGTGACCATTACAAAGATGGAAGATGCTTCAGGGATAAGAAAAAACCTGTAGATGTTGGAAATCCCGGCAGCGCAAGGAACTGTGATTACTTTGAATGGGAAACCATGAATTTAAGATAGATTATTATTTCCCTGTTTTGCAGGCTTTATACGCCTTCCGTACCCTTTCTGCCTTGCATCCACTTCCCTTGACCTGCTGAAAACTATAAGGAATGGTATTATCTCAACCCTGCCTATTATCATGAGCACTATAAGAATCCACTTAAGCCCCGGCAGCAGTGATATATTTGTTATCCCAACAGAAAGGCCTGTTGTGGTTATTGCAGACACAGTTTCAAACGTGGAATCCACAAAACCAAACCCATAAAAAGAAAATATCATCGCTGCAAAAAGAACAGCAGCTATCATCAGTATGGCAAGCAGGAATATGGAGAACATCTCAATATCAGCAAACTCCCTCCTGAAAATCCTGAAGGGCTGGTGCGAAGCCTTAAGATTCCTTTTCAGTATCCAGGGTATTGACTTTATTATTACCACAAGCCTCATTATTTTGAATCCTCCGGCTGTGGAGAAGCTTGTTCCCCCCACAAACATCAGCCCTGCAAAGAAGAGCCTCAGGAACTCATTCATACCTGAAAAATTCATATAGCTGAACCCTGTTGTTGTGGATGCGCTCACAACATGGAAGAATGACTGGAATATGCCAAAATTAAACGCCAGCTGGATGAATGCAGTGGATGCAACCAGTATCAGAATAAGAATTGGTATCTCGGAAAAGAACACCTCCCTGAATTTCCTTGTTATTATCTTGTAGTTTATCCAGAAGCCTGCAGCGCCCATTATCATTGCAAGGCTTATTATAAGGTTCCCCGGAAAGCTGGTTATTATCTGCGACATATTGTTTATTGGTATGAATCCTCCTGTGCTCAGGGCGCTGAACACTATTGATACCAGATTCAGCGGGTCCTGGTGGCCCAGCAAAATAAAGGCACCGCTGAAGATAGCAAAATAAAGCACGTAAATCCCGAGTATGAACAGAAACGTTTTCCTCATATGGCCTGTTATGTCCTTGTATCCCACTGCCTTTCCGAAGCTGGTTAATGCCTTTGAGGGATAGAAAAAAAGTATAAGCAGGAACACTATGCCTATGCCGCCTATAAACTGCGTGAAGCCCCTGTAAAATATCATGGACTTTGTGAGCGTTTCCACGTTTTTTATCATTGTAAGGCCTGTTGTTGTGTATCCAGACACGCTTTCAAACACACTGTCAGTAAAGCCATCAGCATCTGAACCAAAAACCCCGAGATAAAGATAGGGTATGGCACCTATTATTCCAAGCATTATGAATGCAAGCACTATAAGTGCGCATGATGACTTGTATCCAAGCTCCTTCCTTTCGCAAAGCGAGTTAAATCCAAAACCGCACACCATAAAAGCAACAGATGTTACAAGAAGCGCTATCACTGCCTGGTTTTCCCCGTAAAGAATACCAATCCCTGCAGAAACCAGCGTTAATATGCCTGTTATCTGAAGAACAAATCCCAGGTTTGCAAGAACAGGTCTCATGATTATATTTTCTCCTGACGGCTTAAATTGGTTAGATATAATGTTGCCTCCGTGTATCCGCCTACTAAAGTCGGCGGTTTTCTTGGCGAGGCAACAGCTGTTGAACCAGAACCATACATCCGCTGTTTGAAAACAATGGTTTTCTGGTTCAACATAAAAAACCGAAAGCTTTATAAACCCAAATGAATATATATTCAATATAATTATGAATAAATATTCAAAACAAGGGAGGTGTTGTATATGCCAAGAGGCGATGGAACAGGTCCCTGGGGCATGGGCCCCATGACAGGGAGAAGGGCAGGATACTGCGCCGGATACCCGGTTCCTGGATTTATGAACCCTGTGCCAGGCTTTGGCAGGGGCATGGGTTTCGGCAGAGGTTTCGGCCGCGGGTTTGGCAGAGGCCTTGGAAGAGGTCCCGGTTTCGGCAGGGGCTTCTGGAGATTCGCTCAGGTGCCGGTCGCTCCTGCGCCAGGATACACGCCCGTATACCAGACCCCGCCAGCATTTGCGCAGCCGCAGTACACAAAAGAGGATGAGCTGGCAGATCTTAAGGCAGAAAAGGATCTTATTGAAAGGGACCTTAAGGCAATAGAAGAAAGAATTAAAGAGCTGGAAAGAGAAAAATAAACATGGAAAAGGAATTTGACAGCATGACAAGGAGGCTTGGCTGGAGGGATGTGCAGCTCATCAAGGCAGCAGTGTTTCTGATCACCCTGCCAATAGGCGCATATCTCAGCCAGTACATCCTGCCTTACTGGTGGGTTTTTATAGTGCTGGGAGTGCTGGCGTCTGTAAAGCCCGTCAGAACAGTGCTTGGAAAGTAGCGTGGTTTCCGTCATAGGTTATAAGGCGTAAGCATAAAACGACAGCTAATGCCAAGGACAGGATATGCTGATAACAAAGCTGTCCCCGTCACAGATTACAAGGCGAAGATATATGCCAAGACCAAGAATACCCAGAAGAGTATGGCTTGAGCCAAACGTGACATACTTCAAGCCGGCTGGAATAAGAATGATAGACCTGAACCAGGCCGTATTAACAATGGACGAGTTTGAAGCCATACGATTAAAGGATTATGAAGGAATGAGCCAGACAGAGGCAGCCAAAAAAATGGGCATATCCCAGCCCACATTCCAGAGGCTGTATGATTCCGCAAGGAAAAAGATAGCAGATGCCATAGTCAATGGCAAGGCAATAAGGATAGAAGGCGGACCTTTCAGATTTATGGGAAGAAGATTCAGGGGAGGAAGGACATGAAAATGGAAATTCACCCAATAGGAACAGTGGAATCAGATTTCAAAACCCCGGAAGAGCTGCATTTTGCATGCAAAAAGGGAAGATTTGCAGGCACAAAATCAAACATAGTGCTGCTTGAAAAGTTTTCAGATGCGCTTAAGGGGCTGGAAAGGTTTTCACATGTATGGATAATATACTATCTCCATAAGGCGCTCAGGGAAGAAATAACAACATATCCAGGGCCAAAATCCATAAAGAATCTGCCACCTGTTGGGGTTTTTGCATCCAGAAGCCAGTACAGGCCCAACCATCTGGCATTAAGGCTTACAGAGCTGGTAAAAATCAAAGGCAGGAAAATAACTGTAAAAGGCCTTGATGCTGTTGACAGAACACCTGTGATTGACATAAAGCCGTACATACCGTTCTTTGACAGGACTGAAAATGAAAAGATAGCTGAATGGTATGAATGGACAGGAGGCATGGAAGCCGCCCTGTCTGCGAAAGAGAGGAGATGAATATGAAAAAAGAAGGCATTACAGGACTGAGCATAGCAGTTAATGTTTTTCTTACTCTTGCGAAGTTTTTTATAGGAATTATAAGCAGGTCTTCTGGTGTCATGGCTGAAGCAATGCATTCCGGAATGGATATTGTTACCTCAGGAATAAGCTATCTTGGCGTAAGGGCCTCAAAAAAACCAGTAGACAAGGAGCATCCATACGGCCATTACAAAAGCGAAACAGTCGCAGGACTTATTATAACAATAATACTGTTCCTGTCAGCTGTTTATATCATATATGAGGCAGCATTGAGTTTTTTGGGGCCAAAAACCCTAGAGGTTTCCTATGTTACTCTTGGAATAATGGCAGTATCTGCAGGCGTAAATCTTGTGATGTCAGAGCTTAAAATGAGATACGGAAAAAAATATGAAAGCATGGCACTGATTGCAGATGCAAGCCACTCCAGAATGGATGTTTTCACTTCTGTTGGAGTTTTTATTGGTCTTGTTGTTTCAGGATACTGGATATATGCTGATTCGGTTGCTGCAATTTTTATCGGACTGTATATTTTGCAGGGATCAATAAAGCTTGGAAAGAAAACAACAGACAGCCTTATTGATGTTTCAGCCGGAGAGGAAATTGAGAACAAAATAAAAAGCATAGTGGAGAGCTACAAGATACCTGTTTCCGGACTGAAAACACAAAGGCTGGGGCCAGAGATTTTTGCAGAACTCAAGATAAAGCTCGAGCCGAACCTCAAGGTTGATGATGTTGACAGAGTGACAAAAGAGCTTGAGAGGAAGCTTACAAACAGCATACCCGGCCTTAAGTATGTGGTTATTCAGGTTGAAAGCCTTAAACTCAGGGAAAGCTTTTACAGGGGAATGTTTGGAAGGGAAATAACATGGAGGGGAAGAATGGGCGGCATTGGAGCAGGTCCGGGAGGAGAATGTGTTTGCCCAAAATGCGGCCACAAGATTCCGCACAAAAGAGGAGTTCCCTGCTACAGGACAGAATGCCCCAAATGCGGTAGCAGAATGACAAGGCAGAGGAGTTGATAAAAATGCAAGGCAGAGGAAGAATGGGAGGATTCGGATTTGGCCCGGGAGGAGAATGTGTTTGCCCAAAATGCGGCCACAGGCAGATGCACCAGAGAGGCATTCCATGCTTTCAGCAGAAATGCCCCAAATGCGGAACACCCATGACAAGGGAAAGATGAGAGCAGACTAATGGTGAGAAATATGGTACCTGCGCTTAAAATAATAGATGATGAAATTGAAAAACTGGAAAAGCTGAAAATAGATATGCTAAAGGAAAAAAGAAAGGGAGGTAAGGATATGAAAATAGCAGTTAGTGCAGCAGGAAAAGGACTTGACAGCCAGGTTGACATAAGATTCGGAAGATGTCCGAATTTTGTTATTGCGGAAATGGAAGACCATGAGATAAAAAATGCCAGCGACCTGGAAAACACGGCAGTCGCACAGATGGGTGGAGCAGGCATAACAGCAGCGCAGCTGGTTGCTGACCAGGGCGTTCAGGCAGTGATAACAGGAAACATGGGACCAAGGGCGTTTGCTGTTTTCCAGCAGCTGGGTATAAAGATATATCAGGGCTCGGGAACAGTCAGGGAAGTACTGCAGAAATTCGCAAAAGGAGAGCTTGAGGAAATCAGGGACGCTACAGGCCCAATGTTCATGGGAAGGCCCGGCGGAGCAGGAGATGGCCAGGGCAGAGGAACGGGAAGAGGCCCTGAACAATAAAACAGGAGGTGTGTTAGATGCTCAAGGTAGACGGGGAAAAATGCATAGGATGCGGTGCATGCGCATCATTATGCCCTGAAGGATTTGAAATGAAAGATGGCAAATCCCATGTAAAAAACCCAAAGGCAGACTGTGCAGATGATGCAATAGCGGCATGCCCTGTCCAGGCAATAAACAAATAGTGAGTATAATGAAGATAGCTGTTACAGGAGGAAAGGGAGGAACAGGCAAGTCCACAATAGCCACAGCATTGGCAGCATGGCTCTCCAAAAAAAGCAGGGTTCTGCTTCTTGACCTTGATGTGGACTGCCCCAATGACCATCTTATTCTTTCGGCAAAACTCAGAAAGGTGTCTGATGTAAAGAGCATGATACCTGATTTTGATTTGAAAAAATGCATAAAATGCGGCAGATGCAGGAAGGCGTGCATGGAAAATGCCATAGTGCAGGTTAAGGGAAGATATCCCTTTGTTGTGCCGGAGCAGTGCACAGGATGCAGGGCATGCAAAATAGTCTGCCCTGTAAATGCCATAACAGAAAAAGAGCAGGTAATAGGTCATATATTCAGGGGCAGAGGCGCCACAGACCTGATAACAGGCACCTTAAAGCCCGGCATAGAAGAGTCCAGTCTTGTTGTGAATGCTGCAAAGAGATATGCCGAAAAATATGAAAGCAGTTATGATTATGTGATAATTGATACTGCAGCAGGGACACACTGCCCTGTGATATCAGCCCTTCTCGGAGCTGATGTTGCAATCGCAGTCACAGAGCCCACACCTCTGGGAAGCCATGACCTTGACCTTATACTTGACCTTACAGGAAAGCTTGGAATAAAGGCCCATGTTGTGATAAACCGCTCTGACATTGCAGGCAGAGATGATATAGAAAAAACAGCCAGGAAGCACAAAGCAAATATTATTGCTGAAATCCCGTACAGTATGAGGATAATAAAAAATTATTCCGAGGGCAGGCCGATAACACATAAAGCCATCAGAAAAATAGCTGATGTGTTAGCATGAAAAGCATAACTATAGTTTCAGGCAAGGGCGGAGTAGGGAAAAGCAGCATAGCTGCGTCACTGGCACTTGTTTTGTCAGAAAAAAGAAAAATACTGGCAGTGGACTGTGATGTGGATGCCTCAAATTTTGCGCTGCTTCTGGGAGTCAGAAAATTCAGAAAAGAAAAAAAGATTTCCACAAACTACAGGGCATTTCTGAACAGGAAAAAATGCAGGGCAAGCAAAAACTGCCTTGATGTGTGCGCATTTTCAGCAATAGAATGGAACAGCCAAAAGAAAATACCAGAAATAAACAAATTCCTCTGCGAGGGCTGTGGTGCATGCGTGCTTGCATGCCCCCATAATGCATTAAAACTGAAAAAAGTCAGGAACGCTACAATATACAGCGGCAAGACAGAATACTTCTTTCCCATTGTTTCAGGCCAGCTCGTGATGGGAGAGAGCGGCTCAGGAAAGGTTGTTGATGAGGTGAAAATGGAGGCAGAAAAAAACAGGGCTGACATAATGGTTACAGATGCCGCAGCAGGAATAGGATGCCCTGTGATAGCGTCTGTCAGGGGAAGCAGCTATGTTATAGTTGTTACAGAGCCGACACCCGCAGCCCTGAGCGATATGAAAAGGGTTATAGAGGTTGTCAGATATTTCAGGATGCCGTTTGGAATTGTGATTAACAAATTTGACATTAACAGGGGCTTCAGCAGCAGGATAGATGATTTTGCAGAAAAAAACAGCATCCCTGTACTTGGAAAGATTCCATACAGCAAAAAATTTGTGGAGGCAATGGTCAGCATGAAGCCTGCTGCTGTTTATGACAAAAAATTAAAAAAATATTTCCTGGAAATTATAAAAAATATTGAAAGGCATGCGCCCGGGATATTATCTGCTTAGGCCGAAAATGCTTTTCAGTTCCTCTGACAGCATTACCCTGTTGGTTTTTCCCATGTTCTCCTTGCTTATTATACCTCTTGCCCTCAGCCTTTCAAGTGCCCTGAAAACCTTTACCTTTGGCAGGCCTGTCACATTAACAATGCCTGCCTGGGAAAGCTCTCCCCTGTTCGTTATAATGCTGTACATTATTTTTTTCTCTGTTTCATTCAGCAGATTCAGTATGGCATCCCTCTGCCCCCTTCCTATGCATTTTCCGCTTACAGGAGAAAACAAATAGTAAAGAACAGTGCCTATCAGCAGCCCTATTGAAGCCAGAACAGGAACAAGTATGGGCAGTGGTATTGCACATGAGCATATGCTGCCTGTATCAATCATTATCTGCACATACCATGAAGTGATGGAAACTATAAGAACAAATATAACCACAATCAGTGCTCCCAGAACAATCTTTTTATGCTGCTCCATACGTATCATTGCAGTTTCATTTTTTGAAACTTACATTTATATATGGTTTCAAAATATTTTAATATTGGTGAATGCATGAAAAAACTAACAGTTGCAGTGCTGGCTGTGCTTCTGTATGCAATGCTTATGCCTGCTGTTTCAGCCCAGGAAACCGTGTGCGGGGTTTACATAACAGGAATCGGATGCCCGCACTGCGCAAGGGCAGACCCTGTTCTGCTGGAGCAGTTTGTGAATGAATACCCGAATCTTGTTATAATAGAATATGAAATATACCAGCAGAGCGGAAACGCGCCGCTGCTTTACACATACCATGAAAATTATAACACATCTATTCTTGGTGTACCGGGAGTTATATTCAGCCATGAAGAAAACATTATAGGAGACACGCCCATAATAAACAATGCCAGGGCACTTATTGAAAATCTATCAGAAAACGGGAACCCATGCCCGCTTCCAGACGGCACAACGGCAGGTTTTGATTCCCTTGATATCGGTTCGCTTCCCGGAAAGCCAAAGATATGGAAGAAGGACAGGGTGCTTATTGTTGAGGGAGAGCTGGACAGCACCCTGGCAAAAAACATTCTGGAGTCAGATAATCTGCCTGAAGCACTGGCCTATGCTGAATACGAGGTTGCAGAGCCTGAACCAGTGGCGCTTTCAGGCAAAAATGTGTTTTTTGAAAATGCTGTCAGGCTTCAGGGATTCACATACCAGTGGAATGGCCAGGGAATAGAAAAAACCAATAAAACCATAAATCAAACAGCATACAGGGAAGCCCAGCCATCAGAGCTTACACTTACAAAAATACTTTCCCTTGCAGCTGTTGATGCAGTAAATCCCTGCGCAATAGCTGTTCTGACACTGATGCTTATTGCAATCCTGACATACAACCCTGAAAAGAAAAGAAATGTGATACTTGCAGGCTCTGCCTTCAGCCTGGCTGTTTTTGTGATGTATCTTTTCTATGGCCTTGTGATTATAAAATTCTTCCAGATAATCCAGGCGCTCACAGCCGCAAGAATATGGCTGTACAAAATCCTTGGAATCGCGGCAGTAGTGCTGGGACTTTTCAATATCAAGGATTTTTTCAGATACAGCCCAGGAGGCTTTGCAACAGAGATGCCCATGAGGTTAAGGCCCAGGCTGAAAAAAATCATAGAGGGCATAACAAGCCCGGGGGGAGCCTTTGTTGTGGGGATTTTTGTAACCCTTTTTCTGCTTCCATGCACAATAGGACCTTATATAATAGCAGGCGGAATACTTTCCGCATTTGAACTTATAGCAGCCATCCCATGGCTGCTGCTGTACAATCTTGTTTTTGTTCTGCCAATGATAGCCATAACAATTATAATATATGCAGGCTTTGCAAAAGTTGAGGATGTGTCAGGCTGGAAAGAAAAAAACATAAGGCACCTGCACCTCATTGCAGGAATAATAATGTTTCTGCTCGGGGTTGCAATGGTTCTGGGTATGGTTTAGTTTCCCCAATTAACCCTTCCTGCCTTTAGGCAGGAGTTTACCAATACAAAAACAGACTTCTTTATGGGAGCACGCTCCCCATAATTAAACAGGGAGCGAAGCTTGCCCT
>JAFCEK010000002.1 GCA_017609225.1 Candidatus Aenigmatarchaeota archaeon
TTGCAGGCTTCAATGGACTGGAAACAGGGCTTGGCCTGATAATATTGAGCACCCTGGGGGTTGTGGCGCTTTTTGTTAACGGAACCATATGGCTTGCTGTTATTGCATTTGCTGCTGCAGCTGCGCTTCTTGGTTTTCTGATATTCAACTGGTGCCCTGCAAGGGTTTTCCCTGGTGATTCCATGACATACAGCATAGGTGCGCTTATTGCAAGCATAGCGATTGTTGGCAATATGGAGAAGATTGGCCTTATACTGTTCATACCATTCATACTGGATGCTATTCTTTCCCTTTGGCCAGAATTTACAGGAAAGGGCAAGGTTGAGGCGTTTGGGAAGCCTAATCCTGACGGGAGTCTGGAGATGCCTTACAAAGGCATAAATGACATGACGCATGTGGCAATGTTTGTGCTGAAAAAAGTAAAGAAAAAGGTTTATGAAGCCAATGTAACAGAATTTCTGCTTCTGTTTGAGCTTTTCTTTGTGCTGGTTGTTTTTGCTTTCTTTGTCTGATTTATTCGCTTCTCCAGTTTTTGGATACCAGATATAAAATCCCTATTATCAGGGCTATTCCGAGAATCAGTACAAGGTTTTCGGATGTTACAAAGCCATACGGGAGCCAGTCATTTATCAAATCTGTTCCCTGGTTTGCAAGGAATATTATTATAAGGGTTATTATAACCAGCAGCAGTCCTGTGTTTATGCCACCCTTACCCCCAACCTTCGGGAAGCTCTTCTTAATGAATCCTATCAAAAAAACAACAACAAACAGAACAACTGCATAGGGAAGCACTGCAAAAATAAATGTCACAAACTCGTACTGGCTTGCTGTAAAGAAAGCCAGAATAAGTGCTATAATCATCTTGGCGCCCTTGTTTTTGAAGGGAGCGCCCATCTCCAGGGCGCCGTATGCTATTGCAAGTACCAAAAAGAACGGAATTGCAAAATCCATGAAATTGTACAGTACCATGCTAAAACCCTATGGCAATCTGCCGCCAGATGCCTTTTTCTCTTCATAATCCATTTTTTCAAGTATTTTTTCCAGTTTCTTAACTTTTTCCTTAAGCCTTCCGCCAACAGGAACTCCGCCTATCATAAGTTTTTCCTTGTATTCGGATATTATGGCATAAGCCTCTCCTGACATGGCTGCATATGCCCTCCAGGCGCCAGGGTCTTCCTTCACTGCCTTTTGTATGTTTTCAAGTTCCTGTAATTTTAAATCAACCTTTTTTTCAAGGCTTTTTACTTCACCAAGCAGTTCAGCCTTACCTCTTTGGATAACCTGCTCTACAATGCCTTGTTTGCCGCTGGATCTCAGGGCAGACATGCTGCCGCCTTCTCCTCCGCCTTTGCCAAAATGTCCTCTTATGAAGTACCAGAATCCCCCAAGGATTATTATTATTATGAACCAGATGTCAGAAAGCCAGAGGAATATTGGATACCATCCGTTAATTATTATGAATATATACACAGCAATCGCTATAAGCAGTCTCAGGCCCTGCGTAAGCTTTGTGCCATGAAGAACAGTGTTGCTCAGTATGTAAATGAACAGCAGGATTATGACTGTTGGAAAGAAGAAAAAATAAAGCAATGGTCCCAGCGGCTGCAGAACCTGATGGTATGGTGCCTGCACAAAACTCTGGCAGCTCTGCATGGACTGCGATGTAGGGCACAGAAACTGCATGAGCAGGTTCATTATGTCAATCGCCATGTTTAAAATATGTATCCAAATGCTTAAATTGGTTCATGAACCAACTGGCTGCAGGAGATAATATTATAACAGGTTACCAATTATAATACGGGTAGTATAAAATGCTGCTGGAAATTGCTATTCTGGTTATACTTATAATTTTGTCGGCTTTTTTCTCTGGAACAGAGATAGCATTGTTTTCGCTGAGTGATGTAAAGGTTAAGAAGCTCATAAAGGCAAGAAAAAAAGGAGCCAAAACACTGAAGAAGCTGAAATCAAGGCCGCACAGACTGCTTGTGACCATACTGATAGGAAACAATATAGTTAATATAGGGGCGGCCTCTCTTGCAACAGTGGTTGCCACCAATACATTCGGCTCTTCAGGCATGGGAATAGCAACAGGTATAATGACATTCCTTATACTTGTTTTTGGGGAGATTGCACCAAAATCGTTTTTTCATCAAAAGGCTGAAAGCATGTCGCTGCTTGTTGCAAAGCCCATATACATTCTCTCATATGTTCTTTATCCCATTATAGTGTTTCTTGATCTGATAAGCAGGGGAATAATGAGAATTGCAGGGGTGAAAAGGATCAAGGATGAGATAACAGAAGAGGAGGTAATGGCTGCATTGTCCCTTGGTGCCGAGGCAGGGGTAATAGAAAGGGATGAAGAGGAAATGATTGAGAATATAATAGATTTTGGTGACAACAGAGTCAGGGATGTTATGACTCCCATAAAGAAAACAGTAACCATGAGCTCTGACAAGAAGCTGATGCATGTGATAACAAAGATACTTGAAACCAGGTATTCAAGGATTCCCGTATACAGAAAAAACATCAACAACATCATAGGGATAGTGAATCTGAGAAGCATAATGAAGCATGTAAAAAGAAAGGATTTTGATGTGAGCGTGGACAGGCTTGTATATCCTGTTATCTTTGTAAAAGAGGATGATATGCTTGATGATGTGCTTGATTTGCTGAAGGAAAACGCAACCCATATGGCAATAGTGCTTGACAAAAAAAGGAAGGTAAAAGGTGTTGTGACTATGGAGGACCTGCTGGAGGAAATAGTAGGGGAAATATATGATGAGTCTGATATCAAGAGGGTAAAGATACACTTCATAGACAGAAAAACAGCAATAGTTAACGGAAACACGCTGATAAAAGAGCTGCAGGAGGAGATAGGAATCCCTTTAAAGGGCAGGGGATTCAGTATCTCTGATGTTGTTTCTGCAAGGTTTAATCAAAAGCCAAAGAAAGGGCAGAAAATAGAGCTGAAAAACTTTGTTCTGACTGTTCTTTCTGTTAGTAAAAACAATCCTGCAAAAATAAACAGAATAAAAATAGTAAAGAAGAGGGGAAAAATAAAGAAATAGTTTCTGCTTTTTTGAAGCATTGAAAATTTATAATTCAGAACATGCAAAGAAAAGTATTTAAATTAAAAATACAAGATGATTTTATGTTTGGAAGGGGGCTTTCCGGATTTGCTGGATTTGGGTTTGTATCCATATCTTTCATGCTGATTCTGTTTCTCTGTTTTTTAGCATTTCCTGTTTTCAGCGCTTACAGTGCATATGGAAATTTCAGTGTCCAGAATGAAACCGTGTATGTGAACTGGTCAAGCGGCTTTGTGAATGTAACATCTTATACAGATTACATTAACATAAGTATAATAAATACATCAACAGGAGTTTTTTCACTCTATTATCAGAATGACAGCAGTCTTTACTGGAATGGTTCATATTCGAATCTGACGGAAACAACATATTCATACTGTTTTTCTGCTGTTGGTTTTCCTGGCATGAAGTTTATTGTGCAAAACGGCTCTATGGCATACAGCAATGTTAACTTTAATGTAAGCAATGGAACAAGCACCAACTTCACAATAACAGCACATATGCTGTGCCCCCCCGGAAGGTATTCAGGGAATGTCACATTGAACAACACAAATCATACATATGCAAATGATTCTGTGAACATCATGGTTACATTTGATATACCAATAAGCAGGCATAATGTTCTGAACGAAACAACATATACAGGATGGCTGAAAGGCAAAATTCCATTATACAATGAAACCGGGACGAATGAAACATACCACAAATATTACATGAATACAAGCGAGCTGGAGAATGTGTCAGGCTTCACTGCAACAATGACAGGGTATACAGATGACCTGGATTTGTTTTTATTTGATGAGAACGGCGTACTTATAAACCAGAGCATAAACAAAAGCTCTCTGAATGAGGAAATATCTTTTGCAAGGTTCCCTTCCCCAAATTCCGGTGTTATGTGGGAGTTCAGGGTTTATGGTAATGTCACATCTTCTGCGCTTCAAAACTATAATATATCCTTATATTTCACCACGCTTGATGCCCTGAACAGCTCCAATGAAAGCCAGAGAATCAATTCACTGAATTTTGGAGCATTAATTTCAAATCAGAGCAATTCAAGTGAAGTGTTCAGGCTTGCGAACATGGATGACCAGAACCTGACAAACGTGAATGAAACAAAGGAGCTTTATCATATAAAAATCTGGAACAATGGCTCAACCGGATACAATGAAACGAGAAACTTTACTGATTTCCTTGTTGTGAATTTCACTGAAAGAATTGAGGTCAGCATAGAATGGGGTCCTGAATCAGGAAAAAACATAACCGACTGGGACCTTTATCTCTATGACAACTCAGGCAATCTTATAAACAGCTCAACATCAAAGTACATAAATGCAAACATCACAAACGGGACAAGAACAGAATATATAACATACAGCGGTCCGTTTAACTCAAGCAATGATGGCTTCTGGAAGATATATGTTGTAAATATGACATCTGCAACAGGTGCTGGCCATAGTTTATACAAGGTGAGGGCAAAGATGTGGCTTAATGCATCTGCATGGATAAACACAAACTTTACTGCAAACACATCGTTTGCCGGGAATGCCACAGGAGGGAATTCAAGCTATGATGTGAATGTAACAATAACAGTGCCTTCAAGAAATATTATAAACGGCAGCTACAGGGGGTTCCTTATATACAGCAATGGAAGCGGATGGAAATTTATGCTGCCTCTTAAATTTGATGTTTATGCAGGCATGCTTATAATGAACAATTCTATTAGCAATGCGACATATGCTTTCAGGGACAACATAGGATTCAACAAAACCATAAACATAAGCATACCTTATGAAAATATCGGCGGCCTGACTATATATTATAATGAATCCAGTTCATATTCTCTTGTGAACACTAACAATGCATCTGCATACATAAATTTTAGCGTGGAGCTGCCTGGAGGAAGCGACAGGGCTATAAACCCGGGAGAAAACAGCACAATAAACATAACAATCTATCTTGATGTAGATAAAACAGGGAACCAGGAAGGGGTATATACAGGGAATATAACCTTTTTCACAAACACAACAAATGAAACGAAAAGCTCTTATCCTTACAGTGTATTTACGCAAACAATAACCCTGAACCTTTCACGCTATCTTGATGTTTCACTGGACAGCATAACACCAACCAACATAAACGGAACAGCGCAGCCTGTTACATTTACATTATCCGTAAGGCTTGCAAACGGCACAGTGATATCAAAGAATAATATAATGAACTATCAGAACTTCACATCTGTTTCTGTAAGGGAAACGAATGTTTCATCATATACCCAGTCATTCAGCTCTATAGAATCTGCTGTTGGCTCTTCTGCATGCGGCGTAAGCACATGCAGCATAAATGCAACATCATACTCGGGCCTTAAGGGGGGAAATTTCAATGTAACTGTTTCTGTGAGCTGGAACACATCCATGTACAGCGATGGGTATGGTGCACAGGAGCTTACAGGCAGGGTAACAAACGGCAGCCTTTATGTCCAGGAGCTTGGCTTGTATATAATAGCACTGAACAGCACAAGCATTGGTGTAATAAACGAGGGAAGCTACAAGTACTTTTATGTTGGTTTGATAAATTATGGGAACAGGTCGGCTGCCATAACAGCAGACCAGATATCATTCAACAAGGGCAGCTGCCAGGTAACGCTTGCCACATCCAGCAGCTACAGCAACTGCTCTGTTTCTGCTTTTAACACATCAACATACAATTATACTTTGGCTGGTCTTGCTACACAGCAATGTTATTTTTACTGGAGGATTACAGGGAATTCTGTAAGCTCTGATTCCTCGTGTTCAGATGCCAGCATACAGGTTAACACAGACAATGTATACAACAGCATGACAGGGATATCTCTTACTGTAAATAATACAGGAACAGGCTCATCCTCCAGCAGTTCAAATCCTTCGGAAACTGTCAACAGGTCACTGTCAATACTTGCATATCCTTCGCATATTTCAATAAAGCTTAATGAAACAAACACATCAGCAATAACAGTAAGCAATACAGGCAATGTTTCCATTACAGCCCAGCTCAGCGTTATATTTACAGAACTGCAGAATGCAAGTGTATACATAACTCCAAGCAACTGCAGCCTGAGTTCAACAGGCACAAGCTGCATATTTACAGTAAAAATAAATGTTTCAAACACAACCCTGCTGGGCAACTACAGCGGGATTTTCAAGGCTGTTTCCACTACACACTCAAGTGTATACAGTACAAAGGATTTTGTGCTTTCTGTTCTTCCAACACCTGAAAGAGAAGAGGAGATAAATTATTCATATACCGAATACTTTAATGACTTTCTGAATCTGAGTTCGGTGTTTGAAGGGATAAAAGCATCCGGCCTTGTTTCTGAAGATAATATAAGCAAGGTTGAACTGCTTCTGAACCAGACAAACGAAACAATAAACCAGATGAAAGCATATATATCAGCAGGTGACTTTGTATCAGCTGAGGGGTTGCTGGAAGACCTTAAACTAAAACTTGACAGGATAAGAACAGAAATCCTGCTTCTTTCAGAGGAGGAACAGGTAAAGATGGAGGCAGCTGCAAGCGGAATCTGGATATGGGTTGTGATAGTTATTGTGATTATAGGTGCAGCTGGTCTGTTAATTTATATGTTTCTGCCTCCTGAAGGCTACAAGCATGGGCGTGGGTTTATTCCAAAAAAAGAGCGCGACATGCGAAGCAGGATAAAGGAACTGCTGAAAAAATTCATATCAAAATTCAGGGGGAGTGGGGAAGGCATAAAATCCGTTAGAAAGGCCTTTAAGAGAAAATCCGGTTATAAATTCAAACCGCACAGATACTCCAATGGATATGAAAGGGTGGGCGGCTACAAATATTCATATGGATCTGCGATTAACAATATCAGAATGCCTGAACTTCCAAGGATGAGGTCAGGATTTCTTAAAAAACTGGGTTCAATAAGGAAAATAGCAAGAAGGAGGCAAAGGGAGCAGAGATTTATTTATGAGTTTGTGCCTGTTTCCCAGTAAATAGCTTTTGGGTTTTTAGCTGAGTAAAATTATTCCCTGCCTGTAAGTGTTTCCACTATTTTTGCATAGGCAGGCCTTGTTATCAGTATTCCTATCAGCACACCCACAACAGTGGTTATGGCAAAGCCCCTTACCAGTCCAATACCAAGAAACATCAGAGGCATCATGGCTGCTATGGTTGTTGCTGCAGCTCCGAATATGATGAAGAATGCCATTTTAATTTTATCCTTTATTGTATATGCCCGTTTTTCCTCCTTGCCTGACATGGTTTCATCCGCAATTATTATCTGATGGTCAACACTTGTTCCCAGGGCTGCTATCATCCCGCCTATGGCCGGAAGGTCTATGGTCCATGACATTAAACCAAGAAGTGGTATAAGTATTGCGCCAACCCATGCATATATGTCTATTTCATGCTTCTTCCACCATGCAGTTGATATAAGAAGGAAATTTAAAACAAGTATTACTGCCCATATCATTGAATCTCCTGTTGATGCAACTCCAAGTATTATAATAACCTCTGACATTCCTATAAGCACAAGGGGTATGGAAATCTTCAGGCTTCTGTATCTGACAAAAACAATGATTATTACAATTACTGCTGCAATGCCTGCTGCACAAAAAGCGGAATTAAAGAAGCCCTCACCAAGCCTTGGTGAAATAACATCAACAGAAACTGTTTCAATCTTGACGGGAAGCTCCCCTGACCTCAGTATGGTCTGAAGTCTCAGTTTTTCCTCCACAGCATCCTCTTTTTGCTGCCTTGTTCCTGTAATCTGTGGTGTCTGGTAAACCCTGCCTCCCAAATCTGCTCCAATCCTCAGGTCGGAAACAAGCTTATCATCAAGGTATAAATATATTTTTGAGTCAAGGTATTCCTCGCCTGTCTGAATGTCAACATATCTTGGGATGCCTGCTGTTACATCAGCAAATCTCTCTGCACCTTCAAGCGACACCGATATAACAAAATAGAACTGATACACATTCCCGAGCGGTCTTATGCCTGACCTTTGGGGGTCTGAATAGACGATCTCTATGTCTTTTCCCGTGTAAACCGTTGCCAGAAGTATTATTTTGTTTCCTGTTTTGTTCGCATACTGGAATTCCATGCCTCTGAAATTGAATGTCTGGTTCAGATAAAGAACTGTGTTGTTGATTTCAATGCTGTTGTTATATACAATCACAGGATAGCTGCTTTCGCCCAGAACCAGCGTTCCTCTGCTGTCAGATATCTCTATGGGCTTCTCAACCTTTGCCTCAAATCTTCCCTGTTTTGACAGCAGGTTTTCAATCACCTCTCCGCCTATGCCTGCTGCCTCTATCTGCACATAATAATTTTCTCCGGATTTTATGCTGTAAAACCCTATCTCTCTCAGGCCGTAAAGATTTGCCCTTGTCTGAAGCGTTGATATTATCTGGTCTATTGTATCAGCTGTGTCATTTTCCTTTGGCTTGAGTATTATCCTTGTTCCTCCGCGCAGGTCAAGGCCAAGGTCCAGGTTTGTTCTTTCAATATCTGTTGCATCTATCCCAAGGCTGTTATTCACATCAAAAATGTATTTTTTTCCGTTTGCTGTAAGGGAAACCTTTCCTGTTAGGTTTTCTGTTTTTAAGGCCCATTCATCATAGTTTTTTATTTTTTGTCCGTTCAGGGCTGTTATTATCATGCCCTGCTCCAGTTCGCCAAACGCCGGCGAGTTTTCTGAAACATAAACTATTTCAACGCCGTTTCTTCCGTATGGATATGCCTTCATGCCTATTGCAAGCACTGCACCAATCACCATTATTACCAGAAGCCATACACGCCAGTACTTAAGCATATGTTCTTCCCTTCCTTTCTGTATACCATCTTAGCAGAACAGAGTTCTGGAGCCATGTGTTCATTATATCAACAATCAGGCCTATCAGCAGAACAGCAGCTATCTGGGACAGCACAGGAGAGATTGCCGAGAGAAGCAGCGCTGCCAGTGCCCCTATGCTTGTCATGCTCATTGTAATTCCTGTTTTGAATGCACCCCTTATTTTTTCGCTGGTTTCACCTGCTGATTTTAATATTCTGGTTGTAAGCAGTATATCGGTATCAACAGAATAACCTATAATCATAAGCAGCGCTGCCAGCCCTGCAAGGCTCAGCTCAATGCCAAAAAGCTGCATGAGCCCCAGCGTTATAACAATGTCTGATGCTGCAGCAGCTATCACATAAAGCGATGGCATCAAAATCCTGAAAACAATGAAAACAATTATTCCCATAAATATGAAGGCAACTATTATTGCTGTTTGTGCCTGCACCCAGAATACCTCTCCAAGCGCAGGGCCTATGTTTGCTATGGAATAATCCTCTGTTGGTATTCCAAGTTCATGGATTTTCTGGAGAACAAGCTTTGAATCCACAGCAGAATCCGTGTTTATCATAACGCCTGTTCCTCCAAGGCCCCTTATTTCTCTTATTATAACATCCCCGAAACTCTCTTCAAGTGACTGCTCCAAAAACTGCGTATCAACAGAGTTTGGGGTTATTAGTGTTATTACTTTTCCTCCCCTGAGCTCTATTGACCTCTGAAACCATTCACCTGTCTGAGTATATTGATTTACAAGCAGTGCTACAGAAAATACAAGAACCGCTACAGGTATTATTAAAAGCAGCCTGTATTTTCTGCTCTCTTCTCTGTCGCTCTCCACAAGAACACCTTTTATCTGTTTCTGCATTCCATATGTTTTTTCAGTATTTGAATTAAGTTTTTAAATAGGTTATTCCTGCTTCAATAATCTTTTTAAATAAAAAGATGTTGCCTGCCCTTATCTGGTTAAGAAGGAATCCTGGCCTTATATAAAAACTAAGATATGCCTTTCTCAGGAGCTTCTTCAGTTCCCTGTAACTAAGTCCGGGAATGCTCATAACAGGCTCCAGGGTTGTGTACTTTGACCAGTCCTCTGTAAGAAGCAGTCCCTTTCTTTTGGCTTCATCAAAAATTCTTGTTCCGGGATATGGCGTGCATATTGTGAACTGGGCAAAATCTGTTTTGAGAATTCTTGCAAATTTTATGGTTTTGTTTATGGTTTTTTTTGTTTCGCCGGGTATTCCCAGTATGAAAGATCCCAGGGTTTTTATGCCTTCCTGCTTTGCTGTTTTTATTGCATCCACTGACTGTCTTAGTGTTATGCCCTTGCCTATTTTGTCAAGAATCCTCTGGCTTCCTGATTCTATGCCAAAATATATGGTGTGGCAGCCTGCCTTTTTCAGTTTTCTGGCGAGTCCCCTGCTTATTGTGTTTACCCTTGAGGAGCATGTCCATGACAGGTCAATCTTTTCCTTTGTCATTATATTGCATATCTCTTCAGCCCTTTTCTGGTTCAGGGTAAATGTGTCATCCATGAATTCCACTTCCTTTATGCTGTATTCATCCTTCAGCATACGCAGCTCCTCTGCCACATTTTCAGGGCTTCTGGATCTCCATATATTGCCGCAAATAAGGGATGAAGAGCAATAGATGCAGTTGTACGGGCATCCTCTTGATGTCATTATTATACCGAATCTGTATCTTCCCAGCTTATATTTTTCCATTGGCAGCAGATGTCTTGCAGGATGCGGAAGTGAATCAAGGTTTTTTATAAAGCCCCTGTCCGGGTTGTTTATGATCTTATTTCCAATTCTGAATGATATGCCTCTTATTTTTTTCATTTCTGCTTTTGGTTTTTTCTTTTCCAGAAAATTTGCAATCTCCAGTATTGTCTGCTCCCCCTCGCCCCTTACTATAATATCTATGTATCTGCATTCCCTTAGTGTCTGTTCTGCTGTAAATGTTACATGCGGCCCCCCGATAATAACAGTGCAGTTTGGGTTTTCCTCCTTTGCTGTTTTTGCTGTTTTGTATGCCCCGTATATGGCTGATGTCACGCTTGTTATGCCTACTATGTCTGGTTTTGATTTTTTTATTATCCTTTTGAAATCAGAGAAGCTGTAATTCATGGTAGGACAGTCTATTATGCTGACATCATGCATTTTTTCAAGAACAGCTGCCAAATATGCAAGACCCAGTGGCTGGCCTGAAACACCAAGAAATTTTTTGAGGTCGGATTCTGCCGGCGGTGAAACAAGCATTATCTTCATGAAACCACATGTTAGAATTGCTGTTAAACTTTTTATTGTTTTTATGTAAATCAAATTCATGTATGATCTTGTTGTTGCTGGAGCAGGGCCTGCAGGGATATATGCAGCAAAGCTCTGCGAGTCCAAGCTTAAGGTTCTGGTTATTGAGGAGCATGAAGAGATAGGCATGCCCATGCACTGTTCCGGTCTGGTTTCAAAAAACCTTGACAGGTTTGTGAAGGCTGATATAAAATTCATTGATCACAGGGTTTCCGGGGCTGTGCTTCATTCTGCCGGAGGCAGGAAGCTTAAATTGAAAAAACATGGAACAGCTGCATATGTGATAAACAGGGCTGATTTTGACAGGCATATGGCAAAGGGGCTTGCATCAGAGCTTAAGCTGAAAACAAGGGTTGAATCTGTTTCATTTGAAAAGGACAGGGTTCTGGTTGAAACAGATAAAGGCATGTTTGAGGCAAAATTGCTTCTTGCTGCTGATGGCTCGAATTCTGCTGTGGGCAGAGCCCTTGGGGCAAAGCCAAAGGAAATTCTGAACGGGCTTATTGGCATTGTAAAAAAGCCTGACAAATCAAAAAACGTGGAGATGTGGTTCAATAGAAATAAAACAGACGGCTTCTTCTGGAAGATACCAAGAGGTACAAGCACTGAATACGGCATGATGGGTTCAGGCGCAAAATTCATCCAGCTTGAAAACTTCTTTGGACTGGATGACTATGAAAAAATGTCACATCCCATTCCTCTGGGACCTCCAAAAACATTTTTCAGCAGATGTCTGCTTGTTGGAGATGCTGCAGCACAGGTAAAGCCATGGTCAGGCGGCGGTGTTATATATGGACTTACATGCGCAGAAATTGCTGCAAAAACCATACTTAACGCTTTCCGGAAAAACGATTTTTCCGAAGAATTTCTGCGCAGCTATGAAGATGAATGGAGGAAAAAAATCGGAAAAAACATAGCAATGGGCATGCTGTTCAGGGAATTCTACAAAAAAATGAGCAATGAGCAGATTGAAAGGATTTTTCAGATGCTTAAAAAAAGAAAAACTGACTTCAGCTTCCTGGATATGGATTTTCCTGCTGAATATTTAACTAAGTTTTGAGTTCTTTTTCCCAAGGGTTTTTCTTGTGACATGCGGCAGCGTCTGTAAGAAAAAGGCTTCTGGATATGGATTTTCCTGCTGAATATTTAACTAAGTTTTGAGTTGCATCATTCATTCCCTTCTTCTAATTCCCATTTAAGGCCATAATGTATCAGGCCGTCCTTGCCGTCTTCATATATTTTTCTGAAAACCGCTCTTACCTTTTTTCCTATTTCTATATTTTCTATATCACCCACAACATGGCCTGCTATATTTGTTCCCTCTTCAAGCTTTATTACAGCAATAGCATATGGAATGTTCTTTTCAAATCCTTCTGGAGGAACCTTTATTATAGTATAGGAAATTATTTCACCTTTTCCTGAGAACTGGAAAGATTCAAGCTTTCCTTTTCTTCTGCATTTCGGGCACAATATCCTTGAAGGGAAAAAAACAGTGTTACATGTAACGCATTTTGAACCTATTAAATTGTACCTTGATTTCTGCATCCTCCAATGCAATGGAACACTTGACTTATGAACCATATACTTCACCTTGCAATCTGTTACGGGGACAGCTTTGTTATCAGCATATCCTGTTTTTGGTGTTAGCTATCATTTTATACTTCGCCTTGTATTCTGTGACGGGGACCACTTTGTTCATCCTGTGTTAGTGGTCAAACCCTTACTTATGCTTTGTATTCTATGACGGAACAGCTATAAATTCAGTGTAGTCTGTTAGGTAGTAGCTGTCATTTTTTTCATATCACCTCTTAATCATCATATATTAGCTTGTTATGGGCTCTGGCTCTGTTCCCAGTATATGCACAATGCTTGTTGCGCCCGAACCTCCTATATTGAGGGCAAGGCCATTGTCTGCACCTTTAATCTGAATTGGCCCGCATTCTCCCCTGAGCTGTCTTACAATATCAACAATCTGCCTTATGCCTGTTGCACCGACCGGATGTCCTATTGCCTTCAGACCGCCTGTTGTATTGATTGGCTTTTCTCCCTTTATTGTAATCTTTCCTTCTTCCACGAATTTTCCTCCCTTGCCTTTTTCACAGAATCCCAGGTCCTCTATTGATATGATTTCATTAATTGAGAAGCAGTCATGAACCTCTGCAAGGTTTATATCTTCCGGTTTCATATGTGCCTGCTCATATGCCTTTCTTGACGCAACCTTTGTTGCAGCCATCTCCACTAAACTCTTTCTGTCATGCAGGGCGAGCGTGTCAGATGCCTGGCCGGAGCCCAGAATCCATACAGGCTGTTTGGCTATGTTTCTTGCAATTCTTTCTGATGCCAGAACAACAGCTGCTGCACCATCTGTTATGGGAGAGCAGTCAAGAAGCCTTAAAGGATCTGCAATAACAGGGGACTTTATAACATCATCAACTGTTATCTCTTTTGGAAACTGTGCCTTTTCATTATGAACAGCGTTTTTATGGTTGTTTACGCTAACCATTGCCAGCTGCTCTCTTGTGGTTCCAAACATATGCATATGTGCCCTTGCTATTAAGGCATAAAGCCCTGTGAATGTCAGCCCTATGGAGCTTTCCCATTCCTGGTCACCCGCTCCCATAAGGGTTGCTATTGCATCTGTTCCCTTTAAATCAGTCATCTTTTCTGCTCCTGCTGCAACAACTATCTCATGCTCCCCTGAAAGTATTGAGTGGTATGCCTTTCTGAACGCCAGCGCACCGGAAGCGCATGCTGCCTCGCATCTTGTTGCAGGTATAGGGTTCAGCCCTGCCTGGTCTGTTGCCAATGGGGCAAGGTGTTCCTGGCCTATAAACCTTCCTGCAGACATATTTCCTATAAACAGGGCGTTTATGCTTGAGCCGTCCACTCCCGCATCCTTGATTGCAAGTATGCCTGCCTCTGTAGATAGGTCTCTCAGGGATTTTTCCCAGTGTTCATCAAACTTTGTCATTCCTATTCCAATTACAGCAACTCTCTTTGTCATGTTAATCACTCTGTTTTCAGTTTTCCCATTATTCTTGCATACCTCCCATAATCAATGTTCTGTTTTCTTTTTATGTAATATTCTGTTTTTTTCGCCTTTTCCCTTCTTTCAAGAATTTTATCTGTAACATTTATCACAAACGAGTCAGAGCCTGCCCCGGAACCATATGATGTCATAAGAATCCTGTCGCCTGGCTTTGCCACATCCAGAACATTGCATAAACCCAGCGGTGAGGAGCCTGAATAGCAGTTTCCTATTCGGGTTACAACAAGACTCTGTTTTAGCTGTTCCATTGAAAATCCCAGAACCTTTGCTGCCCTTGTAGGGAATTTTCCATTGGGCATATGAAGAACAACATATGCAAAATCCGAGGGTCTTAATCCTAGCTTTTTCATCATGTTTGTTGAGGCAGATACAACATGCTTGAAATATGCAGGCTTTCCTGTAAATCTTGCTCCATGCCTTGGATAGTCCTGCTTGTCCCTTCTCCAGAAATCCGGAGTGTCTGTTGTGAATGAACATGTGCCTTCTATTTCTGCAAGCGGGTCTTTCCCTATCACAAAGGCAGCACCACCTGCGGCTGCTGTATATTCCAGTGCATCGCCGGGCCTGCTCTGGCTTGTATCAGCACCAATTGCCATTCCATATTCTATCTGTCCTGCCTTTACATGGGAAATGCAGCACTGTATGCCTGCTGTTCCTGCCTTGCATGCAAACTCCAGGTCAGCAACCATAAGGTCTGTGCCAAGCTGCAGTGCCTCGGCAACTATTGTGCCTGAAGGCTTTACAACATAAGGATGGCTCTCTGAACCTATGTAGAGTGCCCCTATTTTTTCCGGCTTTATGCCTGCCCTTAAAAGCGCGTTTTTCCCTGCCTCAACGCTGATGGTAACTGTATCTTCGTCTATATCAGGGACGCTTTTTTCCTCTATCCCAAGGCCTTTTTTTATGTTTTCCGGGTTTTCTCCCCAGACCTTTGTTATCTCTTCAACTGTTATCCTGAATTTTGGTATATAACAGCCATAACCTACTATACCTACGGACATAATCATCAAGCCTATTAATTAAGCAATGCTAAACTTTTTAAATACTAAAACTTAACTTCGACTATTGTCTAACTATGGTTTGGTATATTATGAGCCCTGTGAATTAAGATTTAAAGCTTTGCATTATATTTAATACAGATGATGTTATGATCAGCATATCAAAGCCTATGATAGGCAAAGAGGAGATAAAGGCTGTAATTGATGTACTGCAGTCAGGCAGTCTTGTGCAGGGAAAGAACGTAAAACTTTTTGAAAGGGAGTTTGCAGAGTATATTGGCACAGCCCATGCTGCTGCAGTCAGCTCCGGAACAGCAGCGCTTCACATAGCCCTTGAATGCCTTGGCATAAGGCCGGGAGATGAGGTTATAACAACGCCCTTTACATTTATTGCAACAGCAAATGCTGTTCTTTACCAGAAGGCAAAACCAGTATTTGCAGACATAAAGCCAGACACATACAACATAAATCCTGATGAAATAAAGAAAAAAATAACAGACAAAACAAAGGCTGTTATAGCGGTTCATCTTTATGGCAACCCATGTGATATGGAACATATTGCAGAGATATGCAGGGAAAAGGGAATAGCCCTTGTTGAGGATTGTGCACAGGCTGCTGGTGCAGAATACAAAGGCAAAAAGGTTGGTGGGTTCGGGGATATGGCTGTGTTCTCTTTTTATGCAACCAAAAACATGAGCACAGGAGAAGGGGGAATGATTGCTGCAGACAAAAAGGAACTGGTTGAAAGGGCCAAGGTGATGATAAACCAGGGACAGTCAAAAGAATATGAGCATGTGGAGCTGGGATATAACTACAGGATGACAGAGATACAGGCAGCAATAGGCATGATCCAGCTGAAAAATCTTGACTCCTGGAACAGGATGAGAATTGAGAATGCAAACTTTTTAACAGAAAACCTGAAAGGGATCTCCGGTATTGGAACGCCTATAGCAAAACCGGAAGCAAAGCATGTTTTTCATCAGTACACGATAAAGGTACTGAATGGAAAAAGGGGCAGGGTAATGGAACATCTGAAAAACAAAAGAATCGACTCAAGGGTTTATTATCCAAAGCCTGTATACCTGCAGCCTTTTTATCTAAGAAAAGGCTTCAGGCCAGGACTTTGCCCTGTTGCAGAAAAAATTTCAGAGCAGGTTCTGAGCCTGCCTGTACATCCCGGACTGACACAGGAGAATCTTAACAGAATTGTTTCAGAAGTGAAAAATGCCTTGTAATCTATTTTTCAAAAACCTCTTTTGGCACCTCAAATGTTTTCCTGCATTTCGGGCATTCAAACAATATGCTGCCGGCTTTTTCCTGTTTTTTCTCGGATTTCATGCCGCATATGCATACAAATCCTTTTATCTTTGCAGGATTTCCGTAAACAAGCGCATGAGCAGGAACATCCTTTGTTACAACAGAACCTGCACCAACCATTGCATATTCCCCTATAACAACTCCGCAGAGTATTGTGGAATTGGCTCCTATGCTTGCTCCTTTTTTCACAACTATCTTCTTTCCAACCCTGCTTTTATCCCAGATAAAGGCCCTGGGATAGGGGTCATTGGTGAATGTAACATGCGGTCCTATCAGGACATCATCCCCTATTTCCGCATTGTAAACGCATGCATTGTTTTCTATTTTTACGCCTGAACCTATTTTCACTCCGGCATCAATATAAACATTCTTTCCCAGCACGCAGTTTTTTCCAAGTTCAGCATTTTCCCTTATCTGGGCATGATGCCATATCCTGCAGTTTTCGCCTATCTTCGATTTCGGCGAAACATCTGCTGTTTTATGCATATAGCTTTCCATATCAATCCCTTGAAAGTTCTGCTGCCTTAAGGGCAATCTCAAGTACAGAGAAGCCATCCTCCCCTGTAACAAGCGGTTTTTTGTTGTTTATTATGCATTCCAAAAAACTTTTCAGCTCAAGCCTGAGGGGCTCCTGCTTTTCAATCTTAACCTCAATCTTTTCTGGTTTTGCAAACTCCACAACATCCTCAAAGCTTTTCTCCGGCTTTCTGTATTTGCTTTTATATAATATTAATTCCTGGGTTATGTAATTTACCTCTGCATAGCCCTTTGTGCCTGTTACCGCAAGGTTTCTTATTTTTACAGGTGTTATCCAGTTCACCTGAACAAAGGCGTTTGTTCCGTCATACTTTAACAGTATATCAGCATAATCCTCCCTGTGGTTTATCAGCGCCCTGCCGGCTGCTGCTGCTATATCTGTTGGCTTTTTTTCAAGTATGTAATTGAAAATATCAATATCATGAACGCCTATATCCACTATCACATTTGCATCCTTAACCTGCGGGGGGAACACGCCAACCCTTCTGGCAACAATGGTTGTTATGTCTCCAAGTTCTCCTTTTTTTATTATTTCCTTCAGTTTCTGGACAGCCGGATTAAACCTTTCTATGTGACCAACTGCAAGCTTTATGTCCTTTGATTTTGCAGCAGCCATTATTTCCCTTGCGTTTTCCAGCGTATCTGCTATGGGCTTTTCAATAAGAACATGCTTTCCTGCATTAATGCAGTCAATGGCTATCTGTTTGTGATAGATTGTGGGCACTGCGATGGAAACCGCATCTATATCTTCCTTTTCAAGCATCTTTCTGTAATCCCTGTAATAGCTGCAGCCAAACCTTTCTGCGATTTTTCTGCCTTTTTTTTCATTCAAATCAGAAACAGCTACAAGATTTGACTCAGGAAGCTCTGAATATATTCTTGCATGGTGCTGTCCCATGTTTCCGATACCAATAACAGCTGTATTTAATGGCATAATTCACCTGTATGCAAAGCGGTAAACCTCGAACCCTTCAGCAAAATCAAATCCCATCTGCTTTCCTCTTACCTTTGCAAGGGCTCTTATAAATTCCATATCAAAGTAATATCTTCTCTTCTGGGTTTCATAACATTCCAGTGACCTTATTTTCTTTTCAAGCTGCTCCTCTGTAAGGGAAACAAAGGCAACAGGCTGAAACCTTGGCGTGCTCTTCACATCCTCATACATTATTATGCTCTGGTTTCTGAAAATCCTGACAGCCTCTTCTGCAAGGGTTTTATGGTCCTGATGTATGTTGTTTATTGAATGTACAACTATGATATCAGGTTTCCAGTTTTCTCTTTCCTCCTCCAGTATGCCTCTTATTTTTTCCGCATTTTCAGGGAATTTTGTATTTGGTATGTTCAGCAGCCTGTAATGCTCTTTGCCAATGCCAAGGGCTTCCATGCTTTTTTCAAATTCCTTTGTTATGCCCTGATTCCCGGGCTGCTCTTCACAATCAGAAAAAACCAGCAGCTTTATTTCATTTTTGTCCTTTAATCTTACAAGTAGCCCTGCTGCCCCCAGTTCAATATCATCTGGATGTGCTCCAAGGAACATTATCTTCATATGAATCATTTCCTTATTGTATAGAGTGCTTTTATTTGTTCTCTTTATAAATTTTATAAATAGCGAAAAACCCTATATAACCACTACAGGAGAATAGAAATGGAAAAACTTACTATACTAACAACAGGCGCTGGCGCTCCCGGGGCAGCAGGCATATTCAAAGGGTTCAGGATGGGAGCAGAACAGGATGGAAAACAGCTCAGGATAATAACCTCTGATATGGACAGGTATGCCTATGGATTCCATCTTGCTGACAAAGGATATGTGATACCTGAGGCATCAAGTCCCAGATTTATTCAGAGGCTTATGGAAATATGCAGGAAGGAAAGACCTGACTTGCTTTTTTCCTGGGTAACGCCTGAGCTTCTTAAAATATCAAGGTTTTCTGAAAACTTCAAAAACATTGATGTGATACCTGTGGTATCAGGGATGGAGGCAATTGAAATTTCCCAGAATAAACCAAAATGTTTTGAGTTGTTCAGCAGGATTTCGCCGAAATTCAGGGTTGTTGAAACCCTGGAGGATTTTGAAAAAACCGTAAAGGAATTTGGATATCCTGAAAAGAATGTCTGCTTCAAGCCGGTTAGCGGATACGGAATGAGGGGATTCCGCATCCTTTCAGGAAAAGCCAATCTGCTTGAGGAAAAACCGGAAAAGGCAACCACTGATATGGCCAGTGCGCTGAATATGCTTGCATCATATGATGAATTTCCAGAGATTGTTGTCATGGAATACCTGTCCGGGAAGGAGTACACTGTTGATATGCTGCTGGATAATGGAAATCCTGTTCTAACAGTACCAAGAGAAAGGTTCAGGATAAAGTCAGGCATATCAAACATTGCGGTAATAAAAGAAAACCAGGAGATTGCAGGAACTGCTGAAAAAATAGCAAAGAAACTGGATCTGTCATACAATGCAAACATACAGTTCAAGCTGGATGAAAACAAAAAACCAAAACTTATAGAGGTGCAGCCAAGGCTTTCAGGAACGGTGATAGCATGTATCGGGGCAGGTGTCAATTTCCCATACATGGCAGCAAAGCTTGCCCTGGGTGAGAGTTTTGAAAAGCCTGAAATAAAATGGGAAACCACAATGAAGAGGTTCTGGAATGAAGTTTTTATAAGGAATGGGGAGAAATGGTTTTTATGAACACAACTGAATGCATTAAAACCAGATACAGCATAAGGGAATACAGCGATGCAGCAGTATCTGAAGGTTTGGTTAAGGAAATACTTCAGGCTGCTGTTTGCGCGCCATCTGCAGGGAACGCCCAGGACTGGGAGTTTATAGTTGTAAGAAAACAAGAGATAAAAAAACAGCTTGCCGAGGCAGCGCTGGGTCAGGGCTTCATAGCTGATGCGCCTGTTCTTGTTGTTGTATGTTCCAACCTGAAAAAGATAGGCTCTGCATACGGGGAAAGGGGGGTTTCGCTTTACTCCATACAGGATACAGCTGCTGCGGCAATGTGTCTTATGCTTGCTGCCTGGGAAAAAGGCCTGGGAACATGCTGGGTTGGCGCGTTTGATGAAGGGAGAGTTAAAGAAATCCTTGTACTTCCAATGGATGTCAGACCGCTTGCAATAATAACGCTGGGCTATCCAAGGGCTGGCATTGAAAAGCCAAAATCCAGGGATTTATCCGGGGTGCTGCACTGGGAGCATTATGGTGGTGCTGAATGAGAAAAGAAGCTATGATGAGTTTGTTTGTAGGGCTGGTAATGATCTCCTCAATTCTGGGTTTTGCTGTAATGCATCTGAATTTCACAAATGCTCCTGCAAACCAGGGGCCTGCAATATCAAATATTGTAAACAGAACCCTCACGACAGAAGAAAGGCTTTTCGTGCTCAGAACAGGCAGGGTTTTGATAAGGGATTTGTATCCCTTTAATTGTACATCATGTATTGAGGATAACATAGCCTTTGAATCCTTTGCCAACAAATTTTCAAATTTTGTTGTTCTGGAAATGGCTGCTGTTCCTGAAAATGAAACCAGAATAGAAATGATAGGTAGAGATGGGAAAATAATAGACCTTTGGAACATTACAATAACAGAAGATGCACTGCTTCCAATGTTTTGTGAACTTGTGCTGGCACAGCCAAAAGAATGCCTGCTGCTGGAGATATAGTTTTAATCCGTTTAATACTGTTTTTAGTAAAGATTTTTCATCTGTTATCTAATGGTTCAGTTAGCTGAAAAAGTGCAACGCCTCCTTTGGAGGTGTGTGTTTTTTGGGCGCTTTTTGCCATTGTTAGCAAATAGTTTAGTTAACTGAAAAAGTGCTTTTGATAACTTTAAGAAGTTTTGAAAGTTCTGCCTTGCCCTGACCCAGCTCCTTTGAGCCTCCTCCAGAGCCGCCCGCAAGCTGGCATATTTCCTTTATCTTTTTTCCAATATCTGTTTTTCTGCTCATGCCAACAATATCGCCTGCCTGGTTTGCAAGTATAACAGAAAGCTCTGGGTTTTTGGAAACAAGGTTATGTGCAATTTCTATCATTTCCTTTCTCTCTGCAGCAATCACATCAAACAGCCTGTTTTCATTTGCTTTTTTCAAAAGCTTTTCTGCTTCAAGGGCTGCAAATTCTTTTCTGATTTTTTCAAGCTCCTTTTTCTGGGCTTTCCAGACGCTGAAAATATACCTGCTCAGATCACCCAGGGTTTTCATGGTTTTTTTCTCCAGATATTCATCCAGTTTTTTTTCCTTCATACCAGACCTTTTTCTCAGTGTGTTGATTTCCTTCCATTGCTGCACTATCTCCCTGAGAAATCTTTCTATTGTTTTTTCAAGCTGGTCAGGATGCACAGAAAAAACAGAGGATGCATCATTTATCTGTCCCAAAACATTCTTTTCTGTAAACCTCTTTAATTCATTTCCTGTCTTCACGAAATGCAGGTCTTTTTTTATCATTTTTATTATGTTTTCCATTGTTTTCATGCTTCTCCGGATATGCATCTCTGCCTGGGCGCCTGACTTTATTGTTATTCTGTCAATCCCGTCCTGAATCCTTTCAGAGCCCAGAACAATGATTCTGCCAACATCTCCTGTATTGCTGTAATGGGTTCCGCCGCATGCCTCATGGTCAAGGTTTCCTATTGAAACTATTCTTATTGTTTTCTCTGGAACCGCACCGCCCTGATATATGCCCATTCCATATTTGTTTTCTGCCTTATTTCTTGGCAGCATCTCAATCTTTATGGGTATGCGTTTCTTTACAATATCATTTGCCTTTTCCTCTATCTTTTCAATCTCTTCTTTTGATATCGGCTTGTAGTGCGTTATGTCAAGATGTGCCTTTTCTGTTGTCTTTTTTGAGCCTGCCTGGAAAACATGCCTTCCCAAAATCTCCCTGGCTGCCAGGTTTATTATATGTATTGATGTATGGTGTTTTGCGAGCTGCTCTCTTCTTTCCCTGTCAATTTTTCCTGCAATAGTCATGCCTTCCCTGAGTTTCGGATTTTCCAGGTAATGCACAATAACATCCCCAAACTTCTGAACATTGAAAACCCTGAAATTGTTTATATAACCAGAATCAGCATCCTGTCCTCCTGACTCCGGATAGAAGAGTGTTTTGTCAAGAACTATCTTGTTTTTGTCAATTATTTTCAGAACCTTTGCCCTGAATTCCGTCTGCTGCGGATTTTCATGGTAAAGCTTTTTTGTTGCAGGAATTCCTGAAACATCAACATGCTCTTCTTCCTCTTCCCTTTCAGTCATATGCCTCTCGGAAAGCTTTGTATAAAAATCATCAGGTATCTCAATCCTGATTTTTTTCTCTCTTGCAATCTCCTGAACAAGCTCAGGCTGGATGCCATTGGATTCATAAAGCTGTATTAGTTTGCTCTCATCAAATGTGCTGTCTCTGGAGCTTCTTGCCTTTTCAAGAATTGACTCAACAATCTTTCTTCCTCTTCCCCTTGTTTCCTCGAGTCTTTTTCTTTCAACATCAATTATATCTGAAAAGTTTTCAAGGCCTGCACTGAGATTTGGAAACATTGGCTTCAGATATCTTGCATGCTCCTCTGCTATTTTTACAATATCTATGTCAAAACCAAACTCCTTTATAAATTCCAGCGCCCTCCTCAGAATAACCCTCAGATTGTAGCCGCCCCCAACATTGCTTGGCAGTGCGCCATCGCTTACTGCAAACAACAGGGCCTTTGTATGGTCTGCTATTGCATAAAGTGCCTCAAGCGGTGCTATATGCCTTTCCAGCTTCTCAAAGCTTGTTCCGAGTTTTTTTGCAATAGCTGTCTTTACATCTTTCATGCTCCTTGCCTCATCAATATTCATCCCGCCGGCAAGTTCTGCATACCTTAAAAACAATTCCCTGTCATAATCTGTGTTTTTTTTCAGTTTTTCCATGACAGGCCCGAATGTGGCATCATAACTTGTGGGGGTTCCCTGGGTTATCCAGGCAAACCTCTCCAGGCCTGCACCCATGTCTATAACCTTGTTTTTCATGATTTTGTATTTATCCAGTGTTCCAATGAATTCCGTAAAAACAGCATTGCCAAGCTCAAGCCCTCTTGCAAAATATTCAAGGGAGTATCCAAATGCTGCGGGCCCAAGCCAGGCATCCTCAATCCATGTTATTTCTTCCGGTTTTATGCCAAAAACCCTTGTAACAAGCTCAAAATCAAGCTCTGCGCACCTGTCCTTCCAGTAGCCGTTCCTGCCGTCATACAGGGAGTGCTGGCCTATCATTACAAAGTTTGTGTAATGTTTTCCTGTCCTGCCTACATTGGGGATGTCATTAAAACGCATGCATGACTGCGGTATAATCAGCGGATTTGCAGGGAATTCAAAAACTGTTTCTCTTCCTACCTTTCTCTGAAATGAAACTATGCTTGCTATTGTAAAGTACAGGCCGGGAAACCATCTGCATACAGAAGGGTATGACTGTATGCTCTCATGTCCTCTCTTCACAAAAAATTTCTCAATTGCCCTCCATGTTTCAATATAATCCATTTTTCTTTTGCATGGAGAATTGTTTATAAAGCCATATCTGACGCATGGTGCATCACCGCAAAGCTCTGTCTGCGGGTCAAGCGTCCAGAAAAATTTTCCGCATGAGCTGCATTTTTTTCTGGTAAATCCATTCTCCTCAAAGAGTTTTACCTTCCAGTACTTATCCGGGTTTTTCTGCAGTTTCCTTATAAGGTCTTTTTTTGTTGCCATAAAAACACAGCACCGTATAAAATTAAATAAGTGTTGTATCTTTGTATATATTAAATATATTTAGTGTTTATAGCAACAGTATCAGGAATTTAATAAGAGGCATCCAATTATATTATATGAAGAGGGGGCAGGCTGAATTAATCATCATAATTGGACTGTTTGCGGTTTTGGCTTTGGTTGCCTATTTTACATACCAGAGTGGCATATTTGTTTCTTCAGCTGTTCCTGAAAGCATAAAGGCAGAGCAGGAGCAGGTAAAGAATTCTGTGCTGAATCTGGCAAGGACTGGTGCATCCAGGGTTATAGAAATTACAGAGGCACATGGCGGATATCTGAATTTGTCTTTGCTTGCCGGTGATTATGATTTTGAGCCCGGCTTTGATTATACTGTTTTTATGCAAACCAAGGTGCCTTACTGGCAGAAATGCCAGAATGACATAAGCCCCACAAAAGCACTGGCCAAAAGAAATATTGAATCCGGACTGGAATTTTACCTGAAAAAAAATCTTAATGATACCCTGGCTGTCTATGGGGAAAACATTACATATGATCTGGAAAATCTGGATGTAAAGGCAACAATTCTGAATGACAAGATAGATTTTGAAGTTGACCTTCCAACCACAGTACAGGACTATGAAATAGAACAGCCGTATGCATTTTCAATACCTTCAAAGTTTGGTGATATATTTGACTTTGCAAAGGACTTTGCATCTGCATCAGCATCAAAAAGGTTTTTGGAATCCTTTACCATAAATACCATTTATTCTTCAAACACGCTGAAAACTTCAGGTGTGCTGACAGAATGTGGTGATTCAATCTATCTCTCAACAGATGACATAAAGAACGGGCTTTATGGTGCAATAGAATACACGCTTGCCAATATATTATGGTGGCAGGAAATGCCTGCTGCTGGTTCAGGCTTCAAGGTTTATGCAATAGAAGATTTAAACGGAAAGAAATATCCGCATCTCAGCCCAATAAGATTCTATCTTCCTGACGGATTTAAGCCCAGTGCATCAGCTCCTGTAATCGTTACCAATAATGAATACATTATAGATTATCTTATATTTGTTTTGCCTGCATGCATCAAGGCATACAACCTGAAATACACTGTTTCATATCCTGTTATCATAAGAATAAACGACCAGCTCACAGGCCATGGATTTAATTTTGCATCGCTTGTTTTTGTGGATAACATGACAAAGGGAGAATGCACTGCTGCAGGTATTGTTCCTGGTCCTTCCGCATGTGAAAACCTTGCCTGCTCTGCAAATATAGCTGTTGTTGATGGAAACAACAACGCACTTGAAAATGTTTCTGTATTTTTTGGTGGTTGTCTTATAGGAAAAACAGGAGATAATGGGGTTGTTGAAGGCAGCATAGCCTGCGGCGAACAGATATTCATGATGCAGAAACCCGGTTATGAGCTTTATATGCAAACCCTTTCATCTTCATCTGTAAATGGCACATACAAGCTGCACAAAATTCCTGAGCTGACAATAAAGTTTGCAGATGTTTTAATAACTGAAAATTCCAGTACATTTTCTTTGCCGGATGGAAATATAACAAATATTAACTACAGAAAATGCACTGTAAATACCGCGACAGAAACTGTTTTCACAAACCTTTCTTCAACAGAAAACCCAGGCAGGCATTATATGTTAACAAATATAAATTCATCCAGCGTGCCGGAAGGCTGCTCAAATAATCCTGCCTGCGAGAGCTGTTATGCAGACCCTGCAAACAATAATGATGACTGTATTGCATGCTCCCGGCTTTGCACCGCAAACATCACTGACTCTGTAACAGTTGATTACATAACAGCTGGTAATTATGATATAGAATGCGAGATATGGGATACTGAAAACTACATAGTAAAAGGCGGTTTCAAATCAAATTACAACCTGCCTGAACAGGACAGTAATCTGTATTTTTATATACCGCGCGGCATTGATGATGCATCTGCTGCAGAATCAGAAAAAATTGAAATAACGGAAAGACTCAGGAACTGGTGCAGCATGGAGCCTGTGTCAGTAGCCGAGCAGAAAAACACAATAGGCATTACAGGGGTTTGCGGCTGCCATGAATTAAGAGGTCTTATAGATAAGGAGTTTCTTTCCTGCATGGGCAGTATGAATGATCTTTTTGACAGTAACTGGAACTGCAACAGGGACAATGTTTTAAGCGAGATATATTCAAGATGTGGTTACAGGGTGTTGGGATGTTAGATTACAGGATGTTTAACTTGGCAGTTGTGTTTTTTGCAGCATATCTGCTGATTTCCTTAACCATGGTGCAGGCCACCAATATTAACATATATGTTGCGGGTATTTCTTTCGGTACCGTGGAATACAAACCGGAAAAGCTTGTAAAAAGGGAAATAAGGATTGAAAAAACAGATCCTTTCTGGAACAGTGCGAATGTTTTTATGAATATAAGCGTCAGGGAAGGGGAAATGAAGGCAGCATATATCTACAAATGCAGAGGCCTCCAGCCTCATGAATGTATTAAATCTGGTTTCTATGACAGCTTTATACCTGAAAATGGTTTATGGTTTGCAAAAAACTATCAATGGTCTGAGCTGGCAGACACATCGGTTCCGCCATCTCCTGAAAATCCACAAAAAGCAAAGATTATAATGCTGATTGAACTGGAAACAGAAACAGGCGAAAGATGGGTTGGATTTTTTGACGAAATAAAAAGAACTGATTTCAGTTTTCCTGAGCCATGGCTCTTCAATTATTCACTGAATGAAGCAGAGCTTCATGTAAATATGGATTATGCAACCCAGATAGAATCGTTTGTTCAGGGGAAAGAAATGATTCCCTTTAACCCGGAATGGACTGAAAAGATTGTTTTTTCTGGCACAGAAAAAGCGTATGAGTTCCAGGCTGAAAGCCCTCCAGGATTTCAGGCAGATGATGTATATAACCACAGTACAAACACAATAACAAATATAAGCAAAGAGTATTCTTTTGCCCTGCCTTATACTGATGGTATTGTTTATAATCCTATTGTTTTAAACCTGAATCCGTCTTTCACATGCGGTAACGGCCAGTGCGAAACAGAGCTCGGGGAAAGTTCAGCAAACTGCTGCTATGACTGTGCATGCACAGCAGGATATTACTGCGATGCCTCAAGTCCATGCAAGCGGATTGATGGGATAACGCTTGATTTATATGGAAAGCAAAATACACATATCACCAGTTGCTCTGAATCTCATGTTGTGAATATCACGCTCAGGCTGAACAATCCGCCTTTTGGCATGCAGTTTATAGGCAAACAATATATACTTGCAGGCCAGACATATACTGCAGCATGCGAAGGCGGACCTTCAGTATATATTTGCCATATTCCTGTTCCTGCTGATCCCAAGTGCGATGAGGGAACATATAACATTGGCCCAAACTATATTATATTTAACATAACATTTCCTGATGGTCCAAGAAATCCGATAAAAAAAGATCTTGTTGTGCAGTTTCCAAATATAACAGTTGCCTCATGGGAATGCGGAAACAACATGTGTGAGACAGAGCTTGGGGAAAGTTCAGCAAACTGCTGCTATGACTGTGCATGCACAGCAGGATATTACTGCGACTGGTACGATGGATCTGGAACATGCAAACCCGAAGTTACAGACTCCAATCTTTTGATATCTTTTGTAAACCCAAGGGTGTTTAATTCATCATTACAAGGCCAGGAGCATTTTAATCTGATTGCTCAGATACTGAACAGGCCTGACAGTCTTGTATCAAATCCTGAAGCTTCATGTGCCATAGACTGCAGGTATAACCTTACCAGCATATGTACTGCTGCATGCAGCATTAGCTGCGCCGAAGAGGCCGGCGGTCCAAATCCTAATATATACAATTCCTCATGCGAGATAAGCTTTGATATATTAAATTACAACCAGAGCAGAAACTATATTCTGTATCCGGAGATGAACTATATCATCAGTTATAAGAACGGCTCTGCAAGCATAACAAAAACACTGACAGGCAGTATTGATACGATCACACTGGGTCCGCATCGCTGCGGGGATGGTGAATGCACACCTGATGAGAGCATGGAAACATGCTGCTATGACTGTGCATGCACAGCAGGATATTACTGCTATACGGAGAATCCGGGTTATCCTGGTTTATATGATGAATGCAGGAACGAATCAGGGATTAGTATGCAAATAACAACCAATTCTCCAACCGTTTTTTCAGATTCCAGTGCAGAGCATACCATAAACATTACAATTAATATAAGCAACAAGCCAGGCGGAACTGTTATTGAAGGCAAAATATGCAAACTTGGCGGCCTGGAAAACGGTGTTGCATGTTTCCTGTCATGTTCAGATGATGTTTCTTCCAGCCCTGAAAACTATGTAATGAACTGCAATATAACTGTTCCTGCAATAAACTATCTGACCTCTCCCTTTTACAATAACCAGACAAAAAAACTTGAGTTTTCATCAAACAGCATAAGGATTTCAATAAGGTTTAATGACGGCTCGCGCGGTTATGCTACAAAAGAGCTTAACGGGGAATTTGATGATGTTGTGATAACGCCTGAATTTTATTGCGGAAACCATGTATGCGAAGATAGTCTGGAAACTCCTGAAACAGCAAGCAACTGCTGTGTGGATTGTGCCTGCAAGCAAGACCCCTTGTTCGGTTCAGAGTATTTCTGTCTTATATCATCTGAAAATCCCGGCGGCACCTGCATTCATATGACTGATATAGGGCTTGTTATTGATGACCCAGACACTGCAAAATGCACAATAAGCAACATTGGCGATGGGTGCCTGTTTATGCATGCAGTGAATTTCAATGCAGAAATAGTCAATGCCCCACATGATGTTCAAATAATAAGCAGTTACTATACATATGATGGCATTGATTACGCATTAACCTGCATGCAGGATTCCATGAACCATACAAATTATTCCTGCTCCTTTGTGATTCCTCATCCCGAAGGCCCGCAGGAAGGGAGCATGGTGAAAAATGTTGATGTTAATTTTGTTGTAAGATATACAGATGGAAACGAGCTTATAACGCAGAACATCTCCGGAAGTTTCAGCCTTTACATAAAAATGGAAAAAACATCTGATGTCAGGACATGCGAAGCCCAGCTAAATGAAATTGAAGAGGATATTAAAGAGATAAAAGACCTGAAGGATTTTGTTAAAGGGTTTGTTAATGTGTTTCTGGGCATTGCTTCATTTTTTGCTCCTTTTTGTGCTCTGGAAATAGCCACAGGAGGATTGCTGCTGTGGTTTGGTGTGGCTTCATGTGTCTGGGCTGCTGTTGCTAGTTGTATGGCTTCCTGCATTAGTGCAACTATTATACCGCTTATTGATGATACCCTGGAAGAAGCAGAAGGTATGAAAGCCAATATAGAATCCAGATGCCAGGCCACAGATCTTGACAGCCTTAACAGCGGTATTATTGGGATGTTTGATAAAAGCGAAAGGATATCAACACTTGTTTCGGGTGTAACATGTGCTGTCTGCTTTATAGCAGCCATTTTCCTTTAGGAACATGACAACTAAGCCAAATCCTGCCCGGGCTTCAAAATTTTCAAAAAATTACCCGAACAGGCTGCTTAGTCCTGCTGCTGCCTCTTCAGCTTTCTTGGCAGAATCTTCCTCTTTCTTTTCTTCCTTTTTTTCCTCTGTTTTTTCTGCTGCTGGTGCTGCTGATGGGACTGCAACTGCCTGCTTTACTGCTTCATCTATGTTGACTCCTTCAAGGCTTGCAACAAGAGCCTTGACCTGTGCTTCATCCGGTTTCTCTCCTGTAGCCTCTATTACCTTTTTTACTCCCTGTTCATCAACAGGCTTTCCGGCTGAATGGAGAAGCAATGCAGCATATACATAGTTTACCTTGGGTTCTGCCTTTGCTTCCTCTGGTTTTTCTTCGGGTTTTTGCTCTTTTGCATTTTCCTTGGATTCTTTCTGCTCTTCTGGTTTTGCCTCTTCATTTGAAGCTTCCTGCTTTGGCTCCTCTTTTGGCTCTTCCTTTTTTTCAGCTTCTGGTTTGTTTTCCTCTGTCATCTATTACACCTCCGTTTTTATCTGTTCATTTTATTTTTTCCTTGAGTGCCGCTGCATGGGCACTGGCACAGGCAAGCATCTGGGCTATATTTTCCTGGGTTGGTATGCCTGCCTCCAATGATAATGAAAGTGCCTCATTATATGCCTTTGATATCAGTATTGAAATGTTTTCTGGAGTAAAGTAATTTATATTTATTGAAAGATTGAATCCCTGGGATGCGCAGGATTTTAGTGCATCCAAATATGCATCCTTTGGTATGAACAGTATATCTTTTGTATATATGGTCCCGTTTTCCCAGGCAGCTGCAAGATTCAGGCCGAGATTCATGGGATTAATTCCAAGCTTTGAAAGAACATCTGCAAGCTCTTTGCTTATTTCATCTCCCTCTTTTGCCACAACAGTGTCCTCTTTTACAACAATTTTTTCTGCCTCAACGCCTGCCGGGATTTTAACCTTCTGAAGCTCTCCTATAACAGGTCCCGGAGCAAGGTTTGTGGGACCTGCCCTGACAACAATATCATTGGGTGCTATGTCACCAGGTTTGGCAGGCGCCTCTGATTTTGATTCTTCTATTATTCTTGCAAGCTTGAACGGATTTTCACTGCTGAACAGGAATGCCGGCTCACCTTCTATATATGCCTCAAGTCCTGACAGCCCCTTCTTTTTTGCTTCCTTGAGTATGATTTTTATAAGCCTCTTTTTGACCATTTTTATTACTGCCTTTCCTCTCAGCTTTTCTCTTATCTGATGGAGCTGCCTGGCAGGCAGTTTGTGCATATTCAGTATTCCTATAACAGGGTATTTCTCCATCTTTTCCTTAACCTCTTTCACTGTTTTTATTTTCTTTTTACTTACCATACTACTACCTCTTTTACCTGAATGGAACCTTTACAGCCGGTCCCATTGTTAGTTTGACATGCACGGATTTTATATTGTTAACGCCTTTTGGCAGTTTTTCTTTTATTGACTCCAGCACAGCATCCGCATTTGCAGCCACATCATCATCAGGCATTTTTTCTGAACCAATAACCATATGAACTACAGGGCTTTCTTTGAGAGAGATTCTGATTGTTTTGTTTGCCATAGCAACAAAGGGTTCTATTTTTGCATTCGGTGGTACTGGCTTTGGCACCTTGCCTCTCGGGCCAAGAACTGCTCCAAGGCTTTTACCAATCAGCGGCATGAGTGAAACCTCGCTGTAAAACCAGTCATATTCATTGGCTATTTTCTTCATTTTTTTTCTGTCCTTTGCGAGTTTTTCTATCTCATTCTTGCTTACAACAAGTCCTATCCCTTCTGCTTTTTTTGCCAATGTTGTAAGGCTGTCTGTAAACATTGCTATTTTAACTGGCTTGCCTCTTCCCTTTGGAAGTGAAAAATCATAACTGAATCTGTTTTCGGGTTTTTTCAGGTTTATATCCTTCAGATTAACAGAGATTGTCCATGTCTGCTCAAAATTTCTTTTTTTTGAGTTTTCCCTTGCCTTTTTTATGCCATCAAGCACTGTCTTTATTTTGGTTTTTTCTTCATTCTCCGGGCTGGGTTTTTCAGGCACAGAGCCCTGGCTGCCCTTTTTTTTAATTTTTGCCTTTTCAATCCTTTCCGCATCAGAACCAGCAGTACTGGGTTTTTTGGTTGCTTCTTCTGAATCAGTATGCCCTAGCCTTTTCTCTGCCTTCCTAGCGGGTTGTTCCCTGTCCATTGCAATCCTCCTACCGAAGTAGTATGAAAGCATCCTGCTTTGGATGTTATGAATATTAGCATGGAAGTATTTATAAACTTTAGGTGCTTTCTCCCAATAACTTTTATGTTAATGCTTATTTTCTTGCCCTTATTTTTTTCATTCTTTCCTTCAGGGTTTCATGCTTTCTTTCAAGGGCTTTAAGCCTTTTTTCTGTCTGCTGCCTTTTTTTGAACTCCTGCACAATAACCTTTGTTGCATCATTCAGCCGGTTTTCAATTTCCACCATCTTTCTTATCAAATCCCTCTGCGTTTTTTCTATTTTTTCATCAAGGTCTGCCCTTTTCACATCAAGATGGTAAAGCCTGTTTTCATGCCTTTCCTTCAGGTTGCGCGTCAGCGAATGGCTCTTGTCCATCCAGTTTGTAAGATATCTTATGCTTTCAGCAAATTCCTTTTTTTGTCTTTCAAATTCCCTGTTTGAAAGCTCTTCATTGATTTTATGTATGCCTATGACTATTACCATCAGGCCGAATGCTATATCCAGAAAGAATATATTAAACGCTGTCTGGAATATTATTGCTGCTCCAAGTATTACAAACAATATCCAGAATATTGTATTCCAGGTTATCATGTTTCGCTATTAAACAGTAAATAATTTAAACCTTTCGCTCTATTTGTCCTGCTTTTCCTCGGGTTTTTCCTTTGTTTCAGCTGGTTTTTCTTCTGCTGCTTCTGCCTCTGCTTCGGCTGGCTTTTCCTTTTCTTCAGCCTCTGCCGGCGCCTCCTCTTCAGTTGTCTTTGCCCTTGCCGACTCCTTTGCTGCCTCTTCCTCTGCCCTTTGTTTGTCCAGCTCTTCGTATCTTTTAAGCTCCTCTTCTGTTATGGCGCCTTTTCCTATTGTCACGCCCATGCTCCTTGCTGTTCCTTTTACCTGGTTCAGGAATTGCGGGTCATCAGAACCGAATTTCATTTTTGATATTTTCTTTACCTGCTCCTCTGTCAGGTCACCAACCCTTTTTATGCCAGGCATGTCGCAGCCCTTGTTTATGTCAATCTCTTTTTTTATCAGCGCTGAAACCGGTGGCGTTCCAACCTCTATTTCAAATGTTTTCTTTTCTGTATCAACTATAACCTTAACCGGCACCTGCATTCCCTTAAGCTCGCCTGTTTTCTCATTTATGCTGTCTATAACCTCTTTTATGTTTACACCCAGAGGTCCCAGTGCAGGACCGAGCGGCGGGCCTGCTGATGCCTTTCCTCCTTCCACCATTGCTGAAACTGTTTGCTTTGGCATATTACACCAACATTTCTTTTTAAAAGAAACAACTATTTAAATTTATTCTTCTTTCTTTTCCTTCTTCTTTTCGCCAGGCTCTTCTGTTTCAGGGCCTTCTTTGATTATTTCTGCCTGCTCTGGTTCTGTTTTTTCCGGCTCTTTTGGCGGATATTCCTCTTCTCCTTCTTTTATAAGATGCTCTCCCTCCCTTGCCTCTTCTTCTATGGCTTCCATTGG
>JAFCEK010000003.1 GCA_017609225.1 Candidatus Aenigmatarchaeota archaeon
CTCTTAACTGAGCAGGGAAAGAGCTTTCCCACGAAGAACGTATAAAACGCCTTAAAGAAGCAGGGATTCCAACAAGGATTGAGAGCAAGAGAGAATAAATTTTGCTCCAAAATACTAAAAAATCATCCAGAGCCATCCAATCTGAAATAATCCTAATTGTGCGAGCCATATAATAAGGTTGTTTGTGGAATGTGCTATCCATGCGGGGAGTAGGTTTTTCTGGTTTCTTTTATTGGAAGTATAGAAAAAAAGTGCATAAGAACTGCCATTGATAAAGTTGGGTATATTTATTCTCATATGAAAAAGCATAAACAGAACAGATTGGATTAACAGGCCTGAAAGCAGTATTGAGATATAAGTGGGGTGTGACCTTTTCTTATTTTTTGCAAATGTCATGAAACTTCCAAAAAACATGCCCCGAAAGATCATTTCCTCCATAAGAGGTTGGATTACTACCATCAGTGGAAATATAATAATGGCTGTTGTTAAATCTATTTGAGATTCTCCAAGAAATGGATAGATTCCGTTCAGAAGGAAGATAACTAAAAAGGGAAAGAGAATTGTCCTGATGGGGTTTCCTAGAAAAATGCTGTATCTGAAAACCCATTTCTTAAGTTTGTTCTGCCTTTTTCTTGGGATTTTTTGCTGATTTTTCTTAGCCCAAAAAAGAAACATTAGGAATAAAATTACAATAATATATTGAATAGTAAGTTCTAAAAGGTTCATAATCACCATAAAATTAATTATTTATATAAATAAAATAGAGCCAGGTTTTTGTTGTGACCAGCCTCAAAACGCCTCCTAAAAGCAAAAATTCCCAAAGGATTGGAGGCAAGAAGGAATAAATTTTATAAACCTAACTGATGTATAATAAAACAATATGTTCCCCAGTCTTGCTCCAGGGCTTGTCCCTGGGCGACACTGGGTTTATGGTTCTCGTTTATTCTTGGTTTCCCTTAGGCACTCATGAATATAATCATCCAGTCTGATGGATCTGTCACAAACCTGCTGAAGGTAATAAGATCCGCTTATTTTGAGATATGCGTTTTCTACTTTCTTTCCCAGCTTTTGGACTTTCCGTATTGCAGGAACGAAATCGCCATCACCACTTAGAATTATTGCAGTATCATATGCATCTTCATAAGCCATTGAAACAAGGTCTGTAGCCAAATATATGTCATCCCCCTTGACTGTGAATGATAGTTTTCCTTTCAAATCCTTTGTTTTTCTCATTCTGCATAAAACCACATGAAAACCTGGTATTTTTCTAAGCTCATCAAAGAATTTCTGTTGCTTGAAATAAATTTCTTCATTATATCCCCTATCAAGTGGTGCGTTATAGTAATAAACATCTATCAGCAGCCTTTTGTTTAATAATATGTCTATAATCTTCTGAAATCTATTTCACTATCCTTGAATCCGAATGTATCTTTTAGACTATGATAAAAATTGCTTCCGTCTATGAATATGACAACTCGTTCCCCAGATTCTGATACTTCATCTCTCTTTTTATTGGCCATTTGAAAAATATTATTTTGTGATTAATAAATTAGTTGATATTCAAACACATGCCTGAAATGCATCCAAGAAACAAAAAATTCCCAAAGGATTGTTTAAGAAGGGATGAAAAGGTTTTACAGTTCCCAGGCCATAAGGCATAAAAGTAATCTTTTTAAAGTAAATGGTTTAATTATTAATTGAACAGGGCTTGTGGGGATGTCTACCTGTCCAGGACAGGCCGCCCCATGAGATCATGTTCATTTATGGGTTCATATATCCTTTACCAATTTCTGTATTTCCTTTAAGGATATTTTTCTTGGTTTAACTACCCCTCTTTTCATACATCCTTTCCGCTGGTATCAATTCCAAAAAGCATATATAATTTTGTTGATTTTACTTAAATTTGATAATAAACTTCCAAGAAACAAAAAATTCCCAAAGGATTGTTTAGGAGGAGAGAATGAATTCTGATTTCTGCAAATCAATTTATATCAGGCTTTCTTATATTGTTCATGGTTTTAGAAGATATATATCAGATAAAAAGAAAGCTAAGATCCATAGAAAGAATAAAATTTTCAAAACATGCAGAAAAGAAAATTGAAACAAGAAAAATAAACAAAGAATTTGTGATTAAAAATCTGAGAGATCCAGAAAAATTAAGAAAATTCTCATCTGAACCTGATAAATATCCTGGTGAAAAATATGAGCTTTATTTCTATATCAATAAAAGAAAGAGTCTTAAAGTGGTTGTTAGTTTTTTCTGTAAAGATTTAAATGTAGTAACTTCTCATATAATATTAAACAAAAGGTTAAAATGGGTGGAAAAATGGCGAAAGAAGCGAAAATAGACTATGACAAGGAAAACGATATCCTGTATGTGCATACAGGGCAAAATGTGAGCGATAGTGTGGATTTCGATAATTTTGTTATTGATTACTCTAGAGAAGGAATGATAGTAGGAGTGGAAATAATGAGAGCTTCTGAATTCATAGAAAAATTCGGATTATCAAAGGAATTTTTGATTAAGGCGGAAAAGGCTTCTTTAAGTGTTATACAAGGCAGAGAGTATGCATTAATAAAAATAACTGTTTTTGCAGTAGGAAAAATGAAGGAAATAACTGTTCCTTCACCTGTTCCCCAAATGGTTAAAGTTTAGCAACCATCCAATGCATCCAAGAAACAAAAAATTCCCAAGGGATTGTTTAGGAAGGGATGAAAAGGTTTTATTAAAGGGATGTTCTAAAAAGAGAAAGACCTTTTCAGATTTTTGATGATTTTAAGGTATAAAAGAAACTCTTTCACTTATTACAGAAAAGGAATGAATTTTGAAACATGCAGAGAGGCAATTAAAAAATGCAAAAAATTCATAAGAGAAATTAAAAAGCTGATGGGATTGTAAATAAGTAGTAGCACCAAATCCTGTAAAGATAAAAATTATAATAGAAATAAGAAAGCAAACTGTGATTAATATTTTTGTAACCATTATCAGTTTGGGGTTTGTTAATCTGCTCCAGAGTGTATAAAGATTATAAAAAAGCTTCTCTGAATCTGGTTGTGGATATGGAGGTAACTTTTTCTCTTTCTTCATATTATCATGTAGAAATTGAATTCATTGATATAAAAATAATAGAATCAATTAAGACTAGGTTCTATATATCTGCCCATTGGAAAGTGTTGCGCAGGTTTTTGCCTTCTTCTGAGCTTGGCAATGTAAATTCCTGAAGGAAGCTGCTCCTCTGCCATATCTATAAATACATTATCACCACATGGTCCATTAAATTCATATTCTCTTTCTTTGCCGTTTTCATCCTCCAGCACCAGATTTACATTGTTTGGTTTCAATATAGCAATTTTCCAATTCAATGGAATGAGTCCTGTTTTTTCGTCTTCAATTACCGGAGTGAACATAACTATATCAACTGGTTTGTCTGTCCTATTAGATTTTTTACCTAATATAGCATGAAACGAGTAAGGGTGTTTTACAACGCTTAGTTGTACTGTTTCAGGATCCCTATAAGCTATATCTTCAAAATATTGGCCACAGTATGCAGCAACCAGTTTGCCAAAATCGAATTCTAGATAAAAATTTTCAATATGTCTGTCTAATTCTGCTACGATGTTTGCTGCAGCTTTAAGATATGATTTTAACATCTCCTCAGAGGGGAATTCATCTTCCATGATAAAAATTAAAGCGAAAAATTTATAAATAGAACATATTTTTATGCTGCTTCAGGAAAAGAATTAAAACCTATTTACAAATATTTTCTTATGGCAGTATCAGTGCTTTTGAATACAGCAGAGGAGGAAATTCCTGGATACAGGTGGATTGGAACATTTAATCCTTTTTCTCATCTTGATGAAAAAGAGCCGCCGTATTCTGACAGGGATATAAGGAATCTTACTGGGAAAAGATGGGATATACCAGCTGAGGATATAATGATAAGGGATTCAAGGATAATGGAAGGGGGGAGGGCTGTTTATGTGCCTGAAAATGCTTCCCCGAAAAAGCATGAATTATTGCCCAAACATGAATTAGAACAAGAAATAAAACAAAGGAGCGGATAATTAAAATATATCATCAGCATTATAATCTGCTGGTCTGGGTTTAGTGTTTTTCCATTCAGGCGGCTTCATGTCATGGAGCTGGAGTAATACTGGTGCTGCGGATTCTGTTTTTTCCTGTTTTGTTCTTTCTTTTTGCCGGAGTTTTCTTGTCTGGTATTCCCGGCATCCCAAATGCCTTCTGGTAAAGCAAACACGCTCGGCTTCAGGCAGCTCAAACTCATAATCTGCTCCATATTCTGAGTCAGGGCCGCATTCTCTTCTGAACGGGCAGCGCCATATTCCAATAAATCTGTATATGGGCATAAATCTCAGGATAGTATTGGCATAAAAATTTATAAACCTGATTTTCAGCATTTCCTGGGATTTGACAGTATCTTATAATTTAAACATACTATACAATTATTAAATATGGGTAGTCTTGCTCTGGCTGGGGGGATTTGCGCAGTGCTGGGGTTTCTGGTTTTTACTGGCTCTGTGCTTGCAGCAGTGTCCTTGAAGCCAGGCTATGATATAGCAAACCAGTTCCTGAGCCAGCTGGGTGCAGGGGGGCCATCAGCGCCAGTGTTTAACAATGCAGTGATTCTTTCAGGTATTCTGCTGCTTGTTTTCTTTCTGGGGCTGCACAGCTATCTGGGCACAGGGAAGTTTGGAGTTCTGTTCGGGGTTCTTGCATCGCTTGCGCTTGTGGGTGTTGGTGCTTTCCCTGTTAACAATGCACTGGGAAGCGGGCAGATGCATAACTATATGTCTTATGCGTTCTTTATTCTTTAAGCAGCAGCTGTTTTCTTTCTTGGCATCAGGATGGCATTAATGCCTGGAGAGAGAATATATGGGTTCCTTGGGTTTGTTGTGCTGGGGGTTTTCATTTCACTGGGAATCATAGTTTCGCCTGTAATGCAGAAAATCGGGGTGTTTGCGCTTTTGCTGTGGGTTCTGGTGCTGGGCGTGCATATGATCAGAAACAGGTAATTATTCTGTTAATACCTTGTCATGACTCCGCTTATTCTGCTTTTTCTCAGGCCCTTTTTGAATGCCAGGATTCCTATTGCAAGAAATACCAGACTAAGCAAAAATCCTGCAAGCATTTCAAGCAATGGTTCTGCTCCTGAAAAGAATGCCCATGCTGTTTATTGCATGTGTGGTTGGAAGAATCTGTGACACTGCCTGCATAGGAGCAGGGAGAACAGAGGCAGGATAATAAACCCCTGAAAATATCATTATAACCCCTGTCATTGTCCAGATAAGAGACATGTATTTTTCGCTCTGTGATATCAGAAGGCTGTCTATCATCAAGCCTATGCCTGTGGCGAATATAAACACAATAAGAAGGTTTGGTATGAGCCAGAGCCAGGCACTGAACAGGTTAAATCCGAAAACCAGCAGGCCTGCAGCAGCCACAAGGAAGAATGTAAGCACTGAGCTTATCAGACCGAAAACAGAATTGCCCAGTATGAAATGCCTTATTCTGGAATTTCCTGCAAAGGAGTGCCTTAGGCAGTTGCTCCATATGTCAAGGGTTATGCCAAAGGTAATTGCCCTCTGGGATACATCATAAAAATTCCAGGATATCACACCAACCAGAACATAAAGTATTGAGTCAAGGGGTGCTCCCTGGGTTATAAGGAAGAATGCATATATGCCTATTGAAAGGAGGCCTATAAAGGGATATACAAAAATCCAGGCAAGTTCACCCGGCCTTCTACTCATTATCTTCCACTGCTTGTAAATATATGATGTTGTTTCCTCAAACATTTTCCCTCCAAATCTCTCCTAGCATGTGCCTGGGACCCCTCTGCCCTATCACGCTTAGAAACACATCCTCAAGGCTTGCCTTCTTTATCTCAAGGTCTTTTATTCTGAATTTTCTGGATTTCAGGGCTTTTGTTATGGAGTTAAGCCTTTTCAGTCCGGAATCCACTGAAATGAAAACCCCGTCAGTTACAGCAACTCCCTTAACGCCAGGAATACTCCTCAGGAAGCCAATGTTTTCATATCTGTCAAGGTAAAGGTGTATCACATCAGGTATTCTGAGCTTTCTCTTTATGTCAGATATATCTCCTTCTTCCACTATGTTTCCCCTGTTTATTATGGCTACTCTCCTGCACATCTCTTCAACCTCATACAGGGAATGTGAAGTCAGTATAACGGTCATATCCCTCTCTTTTATCATATCTATTATGAAATTCCTCACATCTATTGAAACCTCAACATCCAGGCCTGCAGTGGGCTCATCCAGAAACAAAACCTCAGGCTCGTTTATCAGTGATTTTGCCACTGCAACCTTCTGCCTCATTCCGGTTGAAAGGTCTGAAAAATATTTGTTGCTGAATTTGGATATGCCCAGGTTCTTTATCAGATATTCTATTCTTTTCTTCCTTTCCGGGTTCTTTACCCCGTAAAGCCTTCCGTAATATTCCAGTATCTCCCTGGCAGTCATATCCCAGTAAAAGAAGCTTCCACCAAAACAGAGTCCTGTTCTTTTTCTTATCTCATCACCGCCCTTCTCTATATCAAGGCCCAGCACCCTGGCTGTGCCTGAGGTTGGGAGAAGCAGCGTGGATAGTATGTATATGAGGGTTGTTTTCCCTGCCCCGTTTGGTCCCAGAAGACCGAAAATTTCCCCCTTCTTTATTTTAAGGTCTATGCCTTTCAGCGCCCAGATGCATTTCTTGTCTGATCTGAAGCATTTCTTCAGGTTTGATACCTCTATCGCATTCATATTGCCTCTATTGAATACTTTTAAGTAATCCGGATAATAAAATTATCATGGTGCTGGAGATTGGGTCTGAGCTTTTTTACCAGATAATTTACAGTATTGGCATTGCTGCAGCAGCGTTTATAGCAACCAGAATAGTTGGCAGGAGCCTGGCAAAGTTTGCGGAGAGGACAAAGCTGGAAGAGCATACTACAAAGCCAATAAACAGGCTGATAAGCGCAGTAATTTACATAGTTGCGTTTTTGTTTCTGCTCGGGGTATGGGGCCTCAGGGCAGAGCTTACAGGTCTGCTTGCAAGCGCAGGGTTTGCAGGAATTGTTATAGGGTTTGCAACAAAGGATATTTTTGAGGATTTGCTTTCAGGCATAATGCTGTTCTTTGACAGGCCATTCAAGATAGGACATGTTATAAACATAGGGGATCTCTGGGGAACAGTGAAGGATATAGGCATAAGGTCCACCAAGATAAGGACATTTGACGGGAAGTTTGTTACTATACCGAACAGCAGGATTGCAAAATCCACTGTAACAAATGTTTCTGTGTATGAGGGAAGAAGGCTTGAGCTGGAGGTAGGGGTTGATTATGATACTGATTTAAAAAAGGCAAGAAAGGCGATAGAGAGGGCAGTGAAAAAACTGCAAAAAGAGGGAAAAATAAGGGAAGAGCCAAAGGAAAAAATACTGCTCAAGGGCTTTGGTGAAAGCAGCATAAATTTCAAGGTCTTGTTCTGGTACAACCCTGAATACACAAAGGAAAAGGATCTGTGGTTTGCTGAGATAAAGGGTGACCTTATAGAGGAGATAAAAAAGGAGTTTGACAGGGCAAAAATAAGCATACCCTTTCCGCAGATTACTTTATCAGAAAGAAGGAAAAAGAAGGTTTAGGCCTTTCTGCATTCTTCTGAATATTCGCAGTAGCTGCACATCCAGCTCATGTGCTTTTTTTCCTTTGCTTCAGGAGGTGGCATTTTTTTCTCGCTCAGGAATTTGTGAAGCATTTCAAACCTTCTGAGTATTTTGAATGCCTGGGTTTTGCTGTATTTAACCTGGAACTGCCTGGTCTGGAGCGTGTTTTTTTCAACATAGAGTATAAGGCCATGCTTCAGGCCCAGGGCATGCAGGTAGAACTGCAGCTGCATCACATGGGATGCCTGGGGCTTATCCACCATCTTTATGGATTTTGTGCTTTTTACCTCAACCAGGATTTTCTTCCTGTTTGCCTTTACAAGCATCAGGTCATCCACCCTTCCTGAAACCAGGAAATCGCTGGCCTGGTACCTCACAGGAAGCTCGCTTCTGAGCAGCTCAACCTCTGGTGTTTTCTCTGATTTCAGAACCTCCACAATGAAATCATGCAGTATGTCTCCCATCTTGAAAATTTTTATAAGCTCTGGCTCTGCTTCCTTGGGCTGGTTGTATGAGAGCCACTGCTTCCTGAGGCACTGCCCTATTGCCGAGGGATAGTATCTGCCAATCCTTTTTGGCCATGATTCCCTGTAAATATGCTTGTCGATTAGCTTGTTGAAATCAATCATTGCACCACAGGAATATTTTATTAATTATAGAATAAAAATCTGCTACTCAAATTCCTCCTGCTTCCCTCTTCTCCTTATTATAATAAATGCAGCCAGTGCCAGAACCGCTGGCACTGCATAAATCAGGTAATCAGGCATGCCCTGGCTCTTCCTGCTGCAGTGCTCATTGGATTCTATTGTATTTGTTGTGTTCTCTGCTTCAAGGTTATGGGTATTGTAACAGATTGTGTTGTTTGTTATTGTGTTGTTTTTTGCGTTTGCGTCCAGCAGGAGACCATAATTGCTGTTGCTGTTTATGTAGTTAAACTGGACTGTGTTTCTGGAGCTTTTAAGGAGTATCCCTGAAACCCTGTTTGAGGTTATGTTGTTCGCCTTTATTGTGTTCAGGTCTGATTTTTCCCTGATTGCCAGCCCTTCATTGTTAAAGCTTATGTTGTTGTATTTCAGGGTTGCGCTTCCTGAATTGTCTTCAAGCAGAATGCCGTATTCCCTGTTGTATGAGAAAACATTGCCTGTTATGGCGGACCTGAAGGATGAATGGTATATTCCAAGCCCTGCCATGTTTTTCATTACTGTGTTTCTGTCTATTCTGTTGGATGTGCAGAAGTTTTCAAGCCTTACCCCATGGCCGCTGCTGTTTGTTATTGTGCTGCCTCTTAATGTGTTACCAACAGAATGATTGAAAATGCCTATACCATCCTTTCCGCTCAGGAGTATTGTGATGTTCTCTATGGTGTTACGGCTTGAATTCTCCATGTAAATGCCATAGCCCCTGCTGTCTGAGATAATGGAATTTTTTATCTTGTTGTTTTTAGAATCAAACATCTGGATTCCGTTCTCACTGCTTCCCTCAATATAAAGGTGTTCAAAAACACTGTTAAATGACTCAAATGCCCTGATTGTGTTGAAATTCCTGATAAAAGTCATGTTTGAAACCCTTATGAAGCTTGCGTTTTTTATGAATATGCCCTTGTCAAACCCATACACACTGCCGTTCATTACTGTTATGTTCCTCCTGTTGTAAAATTCCATGGCATACCGGCTTATATTCCCATGGAGCGAGGCGCCCGAGAAATCAATAGTCAAATTATCGGGGATGTCAAGGAGAGATTCTGAATAGTTTCCCGAGTCATTAACAAGTATGTAATCCCCGGGGGATGAGGCATTAATCGCCTCTGCTATACCTGTGTATTCGCATCCCTGCCTGCATACAACAAGCTTCATGGAGCTGGCATGGGGGATTAAAAGGATTAAAATCAAAAGGGAAACCAGGAATGCTTTCATGATTAATTATTGTTTCAGCTATCTAAAGTATCATGCTGTGCCTGAGATTATTTTTTCTGCTGTTTCCCTTACTGTGTTTATGGGGATTGAAAAGCCTATGCCCTGATAGCCGCCTGTGGTGGTTAGTATTGCTGTGTTCATTGCTATCACCTCGCCTCTTGTGCTTATGAGCGGCCCTCCGGAGTTTCCAGGATTTATTGCAGCATCTGTCTGTATAACACCATTTATTACTATGCCTTTGCTTGTCTGTATGGTCCTGTTTATGGCGCTCACCACGCCCAGCGTGACCGTGTTGTCAAGCCTGTAAGGGCTTCCTATTGCAATAACAAACTGGCCGGGCTTCACAGTGCTGGAATTTCCAAGAACAGCAGGCATGAGTCCAGGGGCGTTTATTTTTATAACTGCAAGGTCATGTGCCGGGTCCCTGCCAACAATCTCTGCACTGTATTCCCTTCCATCAGCAAGCGCAACCCTGAGCTGCTCTGCACCTGCAATCACATGGTCATTCGTGGCTATGTATCCCTCTCTGCTTATTATAAAGCCGGAGCCTGTTCCCTCCACAGGTACTGGCCTGAAAAAGAAGTCCCATGCTGTTCTGGTTGAGGTTATGTGCACCACGGAGTCCTTTACGCTGTCTATTATGCCTGCTATTATATCCTCTTCCGTGGCTGTGCCATTCATAACTATATATCTTTCCTCAATAATCGTGTTCCCTGCAAGCGTGTTTATGTACAGGAGCTGGAAGAGTATGAAAATCCCTGCACTGACTGCGCCTGCTATAACTGCCACAAGCACCATCTGCCTGAAATACCTCTCCTCTGAAATCCACATATGAATCAGTATTGTTTTAAAATTAAAAAAAATTGTGCCTCTGCCTGAATTCGGGCATCTTTTCCTTCAGCCTGGCGAAAAAGATTATGAATTCATGCGCCTCTTTTTTCACATAATCAAGTATCTTGTCATATTCCCTGTCATGATACCATACAGGAACCATAAGGCCTGATGACTCCTTTCCGGTGAATTTATCCAGGCCGGAATTTTTCAGCTGGAAATCATTCATGCCCACCAGTATATGCTTTATATCAATGGTTGGAAGCTGGTGGTAAATAAACCATTCGCTGTAATTAATGCCATAGCGTCTGGCTCTCCCCCTGAACATGCCCAGGTCAAAATATATGTTGTGGCCCAGGGGTATGAAATCCCATATTCTCCTGGGATTGAGCAGGCATGCAGCCTTTTTTATTATATCCTCCTCGCTTGATTTCCATTCCCTGAATATTCTGAGCGGGGTTTTGGGCATTCCATTCTCATCAAGAAGCTGGTACTGGATTGTTATGATTTTGCATATTTCCGGTGTTGGGGACGGTGCTCTGAGCCCGTTTCTCAGCTTTTCAACTATCTCCGGATTTTCATATCCAATCTCCAGGTCAAAGTACATTATGCTGCCCATAATGTTTCCTCCATGCACATGCCAGGCGAACCTGTCAGGTTTTCCATTTTCCCCCCTTTACATCTGCCCATATTTTCTGGAACAGTGTGTTGATGGTTTCCAGCTTTTTTTCAAAGGCGCTTTCTGATTTTTCATACTCCCCCAGGGAATGCCAGCGCATTATGTCCCTGTCTGAGGGCGGCGGCTCTATTCCGTAATGCCTGCAGTAGAAATCCAGGCTGTTCAGCTTGCCTTCATTGAGGATTGTAAGGAAAATGAACAAATCCTCCACATTCGCCATGTTTATTTTCCTGAAAAACTGCTCAAAGCCTTCAAGGTTTTTTGCCTTAAGGAGCAGCAGGGGCAGGTCAAACTTCAGTATATTGAACCCTATAACAATCTTGTCATCCATATGCGTGAAAAATTTCATGAAATCCTTAATCATTTCACCCTCTGAAGGGAAATCCCTTATTTTCCAGATCCTCATTGTGGCAAGCGTTCTCACTCCTATAAGGAGGGTGTTGGAATTCCATAAAAACCCGTCAGTTGCTATGCTGAAAATCATAAACCTCGTATTAGTGTTGGAATGAAAATTAATAAAGGTTAAGCCGGTCCGGCTGCAGAATAAAATATTGCATAAAGTATATTTTGTTAAATATATTTTTTAATATATATTTTATGATTAATTTTATAAAGAATATATTTTGTTAAATATATTATAGCGAATGTTATTCTCCCTCTCACAGCCATGACTTCAGCTCTTCTTCAAGAAGCTGCTCCTGGTTTTCCTTTCTGTAATAGCCATGCGCGGTTCCGTTTATTTCAAGGAATTTTTTCGGCTCTTTTGCCAGGGAGAAGGTTTTTCTGGCAAGGGATATGGGTATTATTTTGTCTCCTGTGGAATGCATCATCACTGTCTTTCCGGGGGATATTCTGGATATGTATGCGTCCGGGTTTATTGAATTTTCAAACCTGGCAAGCTCAGGATCTGCTGCTGGCTCAAAATCATACCCTGATGTGCTTATCAGAAGTGCAGCTGAAATGCCCGGCTCTGTTGCAGCAGCAATTGCTGCAAACCTGCCCCCTGCGCTTTCCCCTGCTGCATAAATCCTGCCCTTGTCTGTTTCAGGCAGGGATTTCAGTATATCATATCCACTCAGGGCATCATATATCATCCTGTGCTGGACAGGCTCCCCGCCCGAGAGGAAGGTTTGGTACTCCTGGCTGAGGCTTGGGATGAATGCAATGGATTCTCCCTGCCCTCTTGTGTCAAGCGTCAGTGTTATAAATCCCCATTTGTTAAGGTCATGGGAAAGGTATTTCTGCTCCCCTTCCTTTGTAACGCCTGCAGCCGGGAGAACAAGAAAGGCAGGACAGCCCTCTTTACATGTTTTCGGGAAGGCAAGCAGGCCGTATATGCTGGCATTCCTGGAACGGAAACCTATTTTGTATATAACAGAATTTTCTGTCTCGTTCCAGAAGGTTTTTGTGTAATTTGCAGGCGGCCTGCCTGTGTATGATACCAGGCCGTAATCCGAAACAGAGTAAACCTCTCCTGCAGGCGCCTGTGTGCAGCCGGAAACAATGAGAATTAAAGATATCAGGAACAGGATATGAAATGGTTTCATGAAATATTAAATGTTGTATGGATTTTTAAGATTTTTTGTAAAATTAGAGGGATATTTTGGCATTATGAACATTTAAAAACCAAAAATTCAAGGATTTATTAGTGCGTGTGCTTTGTGTTAAGGCAGCGCATCTGGAGGTTTGGGGGTGAATGCCGGCTGCTGATTCTGCCTGACATGCGGCTGGCTCTGGCATGAAATTTTTTATTCTGGATGCGGACTATGTAATGGAAGAGGTTAAAGGAAAAAACATACCAGTGGTAAGGCTTTGGGGAAAGGATGAGGAGGGGCGTACTGTTGCCGCCCTTGATTATGGCTTTAAGCCCTATTTTTATGTGCTGCCCAGGAAAATCACAAGGGACCTGAAGGACCGCATCATGGAACTTAAAATAGACGAGGAAAAGGTCAGCAGGGTTGAAGTGGTGGAAAAAAACATACTGGGCGTGCCCAGAAAGCTGCTCAGGATTTTTGTGGAGAGCCCTGCAAGCGTTCCCAAATTCCGTGATCTCCTGAAGGACTGGAAGGATATTGAAAATGAATATGAGTACACAATAAGCTTCTACAAGAGATACATGATTGACAGGAAGATATCGCCAATGGCATGGCTTGAGATTGAAGGAAGGGAAACAAAAAGGCCTGACATAAAGGCAGATGTTGTGCTCCGGATTGAAAAAATAAGGCAGCTTGAAAATGAGGATGCCCTGGAAACAAAAAAAATGAAGATTATGGCTTTTGATATTGAGGTTGTGGAGGTGAAAGGCGAGGAGAAAATAATAATGATTTCCATGGTTGACAGCAGGGGCTTCCAGAAAATAATAAGCTTTGGATACGGGCTCAGGGGCAAAAACATAGAGATGCTGAAGAGCGAGCAGGAAATGCTTGAAAGGTTTGTAGAGATTATAAGAAAGGAGGACCCTGACATGATACTTGGCTACAATACCGACAGGTATGATTTTATAAAACTCAGGGACAAATGCGACAGGTACAGAATTGACCTCTCGCTTGGAAGGGACGGCTCTCATGTGGTTTTCAGGAGAAGGGGCATCTACTCCTCTGCGGTTATAGCAGGCAGGCCGCATATAGACCTGTTTGATTTTATTGAGAATATACTGAAGGATAATCTTTCCACAGAGGTTCTGACGCTGGACAGGGTTTCAGAGGAGCTGCTGGGAGAAGGCAAGCAGGAAATTGACTGGAAGGATATTGAAAAGGCATGGCAGAAGGGTGATTTGAAGGAGGTTGGAGAATACTGCCTGAAGGACTCTGAATTAACGCTCAAGCTGGGCAGGCATGTTCTGCCTCAGATATTCGAGCTTTCAAGGCTGGTTGGCCAGGTTCCCAGGGATGCTTCAAGAATGACATATTCCCAGCTGGTTGAAAGCCTGCTTATAAGAAAGGCATATGAAACAGGTGAAATTGTCCAGAACAGGCCCAAGTTTGATGAGATACAGAGAAGGAGAAGGGCTGAGGCATACGAGGGCGGATATGTGCACACCCCAAAAGAGGGCATACATAAAAATATTGCACTGTTCGATTTTGCAAGCCTGTATCCATCAATAACCATAACACATAATGTTTCCCCGGAAACCCTGGACTGCATGTGCTGCAAGGGAAAGAAAAAGGCAAGGGTTCCGGAGGATGGCCATTATTTCTGCAGGGAGAAAAAGGGGTTCATACCCAAAATTCTGGAAGAGCTTGTGAGAAGAAGAATGGAGATAAAGAAAAAAATGAAAAGGCTGAAGCAGAAGACAGAGCTGTACAAATCTCTTCAGAACAGGCAGTATGCCATGAAGATTATAGCCAATGCAAGCTATGGCTATTATGCATATCCCGGATCAAGATGGTATTCAAAGATATGCGCAGAGAGCATAACAGCATGGGGAAGGTTTTACATAAAGAAGGTAATAAAGATGGCAGGGGATATGGGATATGAGGTGATATATGGAGATACCGATTCCCTGTTTCTGAGAATGGAAAAAAGATCTGAGGTTAAAAAATTCCTGCAAAAGGTAAACAGCAGGCTTCCCGGGGTGATGGAGCTGGATTTCAGGGACTGGTACAAGGCAGGCATATTCGTTCTGGGCAAATCAGGGATTGCCGCCAAAAAGAGGTATGCACTGATTGATTCCAGAGGCAATATTGTGATAAGGGGGTTGGAGAAAGTCAGAAGGGACTGGGCAAATATAGCCAAGGATACCCAGGAAAGGGTGCTGCTGGCAATACTAAAGGACAAGTCGCCCCAGAAAGCAATAAGGATTGTAAAGAGGATTATACAGCAGCTGAAAAGCAACAAGGTAAACAAGGATGAGCTTGTTATTTACACACAGCTAACAAAGCCTGTATCACAGTACGAGCAGATGGGGCCCCATGTGCTGGTTGCAAAAAAGATTATTGAAAGAGGCGGCTCTGTCAGGGTTGGCTCCACCATATCATACATAATAACAAAGGGCTCGGGCAGCATAAGCCAGAGGGCAGAACCTGCAGAGGATGCAAAAAATTATGACCCGGATTACTATATTCATAACCAGGTTGTGCCTGCAGCCATGAGGATACTGGCAGGGCTGGGGTACAGGGAAGAGGATTTCTTCAGGAAGGGGGAAAAGGCAGAGCAGATATCTCTGGAAAAATACATAAAAGCAAAAAAAGAGCGGGAGGAGTAGGTTTATGGATGCAATAGAATGCATCAAGACTAGAAGGGCTGTAAGGGAATATGCAGGAAAGGAAATATCAAAGGAGATTCTGAAGGATATAATTGACTGCGCAAGGCTGGCTCCGTCTGCAAGAAACCAGCAGCCATGGGAGTTTGTGGTTGTTACAGAAAAGGAAATGCTGGAAAGGCTGGGGGATATAACAGAATACGGGGATTTTATCAGGAATGCTGCTGCCTGTGTGATTGTATGCTGCGATGGGAGCGCAAAGTACTACCTGGAGGATGGTTCAGCTGCAACCGAAAATATACTACTTGCAGCCAGGGCATATGGCATTGGCTCCTGCTGGATTGCGGGGGACAAGAAGCCGCACTGTAGGAATATAAAAAAGCTTCTGGGAATTCCTGAAAATATAATGTTGCCTCCTTGCAGCTTGGTTCGGCAACAGCTGTTGAACCAGAACCATACATCCATTGTTTGAAATAATGGTTTTCTGGTTCAACATAAAGATAGTGAGCATAGTTTCCATGGGCTATCCAAAAGGGAAAGCAATGCCGTACGGGAAAAGGAATCTGGAGGATGTTCTGCACTGGGAAAGGTTCTAGCCCCTGCTCTCTCCCTGTATAATTCTGTAAACAACAAGAAGGAGTATAAAGGAAACTATCATCCCGAAAAACACATTCATGCCACCGAAAAACACAGACCCCAGATATCCTGCCCATGCAAGGGTTATATGGGCTATGCATTTTCCAATAAGGCTTGCAGCAAGGAATTTTTTCAGGTTGTATTTTATAATGCCTGCAAGTATTCCAACAATATCATCAGGCAGGGGGGTGGCGGCAAAGAGCACTATTATAGGGAAGGCGCCATGCCTTTCAAACCATTTTTTGCTCTTTTCCAGGAGTTTTTTGTGTTTTTTCTTTATTGCCTTTCTGCCCCCAAACCCTATTATATATCCTGTGAGTTCTCCAAGGGCGGCGCCTGCCCCTGCTGTAATTCCAACAATCCATGGGTTTAGTATTGCCCCGAATGCAATTACAACAGCATAGGAAGGTATGGGGAAGATTATGCTTGCATTACCAAGAACACTCACAATAAATATGCCCAGATATCCCCAGCTGTCTGCAAGTGACTGGGCCCATGTAATGAACTGGGTGCCAAGAGATGCAATGTCCATAAAAACTTCTCCACTTTTATAGTTATATTGTAGACAGCTAAATAAGTGGAGTCTTTAAGTTTATATTATATTTATTTCTACAATAATTAATCGGTATTATGGCTGTTATAACAAAAAAACTATCCTTCAGCACAAGGGAGGAAACAGACCTTATAAATATAACAGAGAATGTGCAGAAATTCGTAAAGGAAACAGGGCTGAAAAACGGCATTGCAACTGTTTTTGTGCCCGGCTCAACCGCCGCAGTGAGCACAATAGAGTTTGAGCCGAATCTTGTTTCTGATTTCAGGGAGGCAATGGAAAGGCTGATACCTTCAGATATAAAATACAGGCACACAGAGACCTGGGGCGATGACAATGGAAAGAGCCATGTAAGGGCAGCATTAATGGGGTCGGGAATCACAGTCCCCTTTCAGGAGGGGCGGCTTGTACTTGGAAAATGGCAGCAGATTGTGCTTATTGACTTTGATGTTCCTGCAAGGGAGAGGGAGGTTGTGCTGCAGGCAATTGGCGAGTAGAGCAGGTGACAGTAATGGATGTTTATGAGGCGGTTCTGAAGAGAAGGACTATAAGGATTTACAAACAGAAGCCGATAGATTACGATATCCTGGAGAAGTGCGTGAATGCAGCAAGGCTTGCTCCTTCAGGCGCCAATCTTCAGCCACTGGAGTATGTGATTGCTGATGATGAAAAAATTCTGCCAGGGGTTTTTGAAACCCTGAGATGGGCGGGTTACCTGAAAAACGGGGCACCGCCAGAGGGAAAAAGGCCAAAGGCATACATTATAATCCTGGGAAACAGGGAAATCAAGAAATCTGGCTTTGAGTATGATGCCGGCCTTGCTGCAGGCAGTATCTGCCTGACTGCACTTGAACATGGTCTGGGCTCCTGCATAATAGGTGCAGTTGAAAGGAAAAAACTAAGAAAACTTCTGGGCATACCTGAAAGCAGGGAAATATGCCTTGTGATAGCCCTGGGTTATCCTGATGAAAAATCTGTTGTGGAGGAATCTAAAGGGGACATAAAATACTGGAAGGACAAAAACGGGGTATTGCATGTGCCCAAAAGAATGCTGAAAGATATACTGCACAGAAATGGGTTCTAGTCCCGGCTTCTGGGCTTTTCTATTTAAGCCAGTCAGGAGAATATTTTATTATGTTTGAGCTTGCTGTGAGTTTTGCCGTGCTTGTTATAAGCATAGGCGGGCTTGTTTATTTTGCTGACAAGGTAATAGATCATGCGGTGAGACTGGCGCATATTCTGGGCATTTCAGGCGCTGTTATAGGCATGACACTGCTCGCGTATGGAACCTCGCTTCCTGAGTTTGCTGTTTCAATGATTTCATCTTCCATAATGCATGGCAATCTTGCTGTATCCAATGTGGTGGGTTCAAACATAAGCAATATTGCCCTTGTTATTGGCATAGCCGCGGTTTTTATGCCTCTGGCTTTCAGAAAGGAAAAATTCATGACTGACGGCATATTCATGATGCTTGCCACCATGCTGCTCATTCTGCTTGCCTTTTTTGGCGGCATATCCCAGGCAGCAGGGATTGTTATGGTTTTGATTATAGCCGGTTTTACATATTACATACTTAAAACAGCGGGAAGAGAATCAAGATTCAAGAAGTTCATAAAAAAAGCCGCCAGGCATATCCAGGCAATAAGAAGAAAGGCAGCAACAGCAGAGCATGAGTTTCTTATGGCGTTTCTCTATCTTATAGGTGTTGGGGTTTCAGGATATTTTGTTGTAAACAGCGCAATAGATGTGGCAAGGCTTCTGGGTGTTACGGAATGGGTTATCGGTGCAAGCATTGTGGCTGTTGGCACATCCCTGCCTGAGATAGTGGTAAGCCTTGTGTCTGCCAAGAAAAAGCAGCTGGGCATGTCAATAGGAAATATTGTTGGCTCAAACTGCTTCAATATCCTGCTTGTGCTTGGGGCATCGGCTGCAGCAGGCCCGCTTGTGCTGGACATAGCAGGCATATGGATTGACCTGGTTTTCCTTGCTGTGCTGACCTCGCTTTTTTTCATTGCCCTGCTGAGAAGGAATGTAAGCAGGCCTGAGGGCATTTTATACCTGATCATTTACGCCCTGTTCCTGCTGCACCTGCTGAGGTTCTTCTAAAACAAAGTAAATCCTTCTGTTGTTTTTTCCCTTGTTTACAAAATCAATAAACTTTATCTTCCCAACCTCTTTTGTATTCTTAACATGCGTTCCCCCGTCTGCCTGGCAGTCAATATCCCCTATTGTTACAATCCTGAACTCTTTGATGTCCTGCGGAAGGCCTTCCAGGCCTTTTGCAAGCTTGGTCATTTTTGGATCTTTCATAACCTCATCCCTTGACCTGAATTCAAATTTTATTTCAATGCCTTTATTTATAATCTCGTTTGCCATCTTCTCATAACTCTTCATTTTTTCCCTGTCAAACTCCGGCACAGAAAAATCAATCCTGCACTTTTCAGTATCAAGCTGGTTTCCTGTAATTAATGCTCCTGTCTCCCTGTTTATTATGCCGCTTATTATATGTGCTGCGGTGTGGCTTCTCATTAGCTTGTATCTCCTGTCCCAGTCTATCTTGCATTTTACTTTGTCTCCCTGCCTGAGCTCATCACCGTCAGGGTTTTCAACCTCATGGGAAATCTGCCCCGAGAATTTGCCAACATAAACAACCCTGAATACCTTTCCGTCTGAAACTCTTGTCATTGTTCCTGTGTCATGCGGCTGCCCGCCTGAACTGGGGTAAAACGCTGTCCTGTCAAGAACCACATACTTTCCCTCACTTACGCTTTCCACCACTGCTTCAAACTCCTTCAGGTAACAATCTTTCAGATACAAAACACTATCCTGCTCCATATCAATTTATTAGAGAACATAAATAAATATAATTATGGAATACTGGATATGGATGGCATCGCTTATATTTATTGCGGTGCTGAGCTTCTTTGTTACATTTGTTTTTTACAGGAGAACATCCATCGCTGTCTGGGGATATATAGGCGCTTTTCTCCCCGACCTGCCAACGCTTGTGCTTGCACCTCTTGGAGCAACAGGCCTCTACACTGTGCAGCTTCTGAGCCATACCATTGGTGTGATATTCTGGCCTGTTATACTGCTGATAATTGATGTTTTTCTTATAGAGTTCAGCCTGCTCAGGATTGCAAGGCCTTTTGGCTCTCTCCTTCCAGGGAGCTTCAGGATGGCAATAAAAATTGAGAAGCTTGTGGAAAGGTTTCAGGATTATTATGCAATACCAAGGCCTGAAAGGCTGAAGGCAGTATACATGTCCGGGGTCACTGCAGGAATAATAAACCTCTTTGTAGGCTTGGTTATAGGTAGTTTGTAGATTTGATTTTCCTGTTTGAAAAATGAAAGAATGGCTAGTGGGGGTGAATTTTATTTTCAAAACTTCTTAGTTTAACCCTTCTTCAATTATTGTTTCTTGTGATATTTCATCCGACAACCCAATTTCCTCGGTTATTTGTTTTTGCTTCCATGTTCCTCTTGCAAACCAAACAATAGTTATAACTGCGGCAGTAACATTAGCTGCCGGGAATGCTATCCACAAACCAATTTCTGCGAGTTTTGTGTGCATAGACAGTATATAAGCTAATGGAAGTCTTAAAACCCATAAAGATATTATTGATAAAACCATAGAAACCATTGTGTTTCCTGTTCCCCTAAGAGCTCCGCTCAGGGCCATTTGTATTCCTATAAAACCAAAAGTTAAAGCCATTATCTTAATGAATAAAGCACTTGATTGGATTGTCACGGTTTCTCCGGGAATAAATACTGCAGATATCTGGCTGGCAAAGAAAAATACAATTATACCTGCAAGAGTTAAAAAGATGAAACCTACCAGGCTGCTTAGCTTTACAATTTTATCCACCCTGTCTAATTTTTTAGCTCCCATATTTTGTCCTACTAATGTTGAAGTTGCCATAGACAAACCCATAGCAGGAATAATAACAAAACTCAGAATCCTGCTTCCAATACCAAAAGCAGCAATAGTAAACGTTCCAAAAGTTGCAACAAGAAATGTCATTATGGTCATTCCTAATGCTCCTGCTGATTGCTCTATTGATGCTGGAAATCCAAGTTTAAACATTTTTTTAATCAGAGGCACATCTGGTTTCAGGTCTTTCAAATGCAAATGAATTTGATATTTTCCTCTTATCAGTAACACTATTCCGATCATTGCAGCAAGCCCCTGTGTTGCAATCGTAGCTATTGCTGCTCCACCAACACCAAAAGCAGGCATTACTCCATAACCGAATATAAACAATGGGTCAAGAATAAGATTTAGCAGAACTGTGCCAAGAACAATATAAACTGGGGTTTTTACATCTCCAGCACCCCTCATTAATGACTGAAAAACCATATAAGTAAACATGAATATCATTCCAATAAATGAAATTTTCATATAATAAACAGCACCGGAATAAACTCCCGGCTCTGCTCCAATCAGATTAACCATAAAAGGAGTTAAAAAATAGCCAATTACTGCCAATATCACTGAAATAATCAAAACCATCATCAAAGTCTGAGAAGTAATATGATCGACAGCCCTTTGGTCATCTCTTCCTTTATATTGTGCAACAAGAATTGTTCCCGCTATGGTTAAACCCCCGCCAAATGAAATGATGAGAAAAATAAACGGAAAACTGATCGAAACTGCCGCCACGGCTTCTGAACCAAGCCTACCAACCCAAAAAGTATCAGTTAGTTGATAAGCTGTCTGTAGAATGTTTGCAAAAATTATAGGTATAGTTAAAAACAGTAATGATTTTAAAATTGAACCTTCAGTCAGATTATTTTTTGTATTCATGACATTTAAGTATGTGTTGGCTTTATATAAAGTTTCCTTTTTATTAATAAATCTTGTTTGCAGCTCTGATTGCACATAACGGCTGTTAAGTCCCAAAAATTTTACAGAGAGTTAAGGAACGAAGCAACGAAGAAGTCCAGAAATCAGTTATTATCAGTGAGTGAATGCGGTTCAATACCTCATGGAATTCCAATGGATGACGAAAAGATGGCAGAATTTTATAAAAACTTTCTTGCAGAGATGATAGAGCGTGAGGGAGGAGTTTCTCTTGATGTTGAACCACAATTCCAACTTTTAGACAGGCAACCAGAAAGAGTATTAGGAATTGGGGTTTATATTTTTAAGAATGGAACAGGACATCCAATTGAGACAATTTGGGATTTTAGACAAGCAGAGATTCCAAGATTTCAGTATAATGGGAATAAACTTACCCAAACCACCAATTAGTTGTAATTTCTGAATTACATTTAATCTGTAGTTCATTGACTGTCTTTCTTATCAATCCAATTTCTCAAAAAAAGTAAATTCAATCTTCCTTGGCTTTGTACTACCCGATCTTTGTTCATATGTATAATAATTAATTCCATTCATATCATCTATACCAAAGATGTTTCTTATCATTGCCATTTTTCCCCTCTTTGTATAACCTCCAATAATCTCATATGCTTTGGCTTTAAATTCTTCCTGATCTTCAAACAATATATCCAGAGGTTCTGTAACTAAAATACCGCCTTTCTCCAAACTGTCAACACAGAATCTTAATACATTTTCATAATCTTTGATTCTCCAGTCTTCTTCTTCCGTTAGAAATTTGTAATCTGTTTCTTTTTCAAGTTGGGGGCATATACCGAAAGGATTTCTTAAAAGAGCAATCTGCATATGTCCGGGTTTCATTCCAGATGGAAAATCAGAAGATTCCAGGTCATGAGGAATATAATGTATTCTCGGTGGGAACAAACGACCAACAAGACCTTCAATTTTATCATCAACATAAACAGAAAGACGTTTTACCCATTTTTTCTTATCCACTTCATATGCTCTATCTATAAGGAACCACTCAGAACCTCCTAGATGGTACACTATTTCATCTTTACCCGCGGCTGGATAAACACCCTTATAATGCTTGCCGGCTCTCTCTTCAAGAAATCTATGCATTAACATTTTAGTGTATCTGTTGTGTCTATTTCCATATGATATAAATTTTTTTACAATTTCATCATCATCATATACCGGAAAGCAACCATCATTCTCAGGCTCATGGGTTTCATGAAACTGACAAATAAGGTTATCTAGTTCAGGTTCTATTTTCCTTGCATGATATAATAAAGTTTTTATCTTATTCATAAAGTATATTTAAATATATCCTTTTTAAATATTACTTTTTAGTAGTTACAATTATTTGAAACAAAAATTCATTTCATTTGATCATTGTCAATAATAAATACCCTGTTCAAATTCTTTCATCTTCTTCGGACAGGGGACGTGAAAGTGCAGAAATTCTGGCATCAGTATTAGAAATCGAGGATATTGAAACATTTGATTATTTATGGTCTGGGGGCGATTCTCCTTTGAAACCTGCTGGAGATATACCAAAAGTTCATAAATTAGTATCAGAACGAAGAGAACAAGCAACTGGAATAATAATCGTAACACATTCAGAAATAACAGATAATTATCCGAAACATTTTACAAAGCAAGAATTCGGAAAATTTCTATATTTTGATAAAATCCCTAGAGGAGAAGCATATTCATTAGATCTTAAAGCAAAAGAATGGAAACTATTACCATCAGGGATTATTGTCCATAAGATTTAGCGAGCCGCTGAATTTCGTTGAACATATCATCTTATGCAAAGTTTCCCGAAGGGAAAACCCAAAGCCGCAAGGCAGCACATATTTCGAGTCAATATATAAGGCGCTTAATGATGGTTTATTAAAGATTAAACAATTACTTTTAATATGGTAAAATTAAAACTTTTGGGAATAGGGAAATCAGAAAAACATAATTATTATACTTTTTCAAAAACCCAAAAATTTTTCACATTAGCAAGAGAATTATTGAGATGGTTAGGATTTCAGAAATATGGCTTTTTCTGAGGATATGGTTAAAAAACATTATCCACACGGATTCTGAGATTAAGATAAATTACCCCTTTTCCACATTTAGCTGATTTTTTATTGAGTTTAATATGCGATTAGATGAAGTTGGGAAGGCAAGAGCGCAGTGTGGTGCGGAGTGAAACGGAGTAAGTTGTGAAGGGTCACCATTACTTTTTATCAGCTACTAACCCCATACAGACACTTTTATATCCAATCTGTTTAATAGGCATTTATGAATGTGCTGAAAAAACCCATGTGATTGCATGAAAAAGATTAAGGTTATGGTGTTTGGGACATTTGACCATTTCCATAAGGGGCATGAATATTTTTTGAGAGAGGCAAAGAGGCTGGGAGACAGCCTTGTGGTTGTTGTGGCAAGGGACAGCACAGTAAAAAAACTCAAGGGAAGGCAGCCTGACCAGAGCGGGGAAGAAAGAAAAAAGGCTGTTTCTGATTCTGGAATAGCTGACAGGGTTTTGCCTGGAAGCGAAAAAAACATCTATGAGCAGATTGAAAAGGAAAGGCCGGATGTTATTTGCCTTGGTTATGACCAGAAATTTTTCACTGAAAATCTCAGGGAAGAACTGGACAAAAGAGGTATAAATCCCAGGATTGTAAGGCTGGGCTCCTACAGGCCGGATATATACAAATCCAGCATAATAAAAAACAGAAAATAATGTTGCCTCCGTATATCCGCGACTAAAGTCGGCGGTTTTCTTGGTGAGGCAACAGCTGTTGAACCAGAACCATACATCCACTGTTTGAAAACAATGGTTTTCTGGTTCAGCATAAAGATCTCAAAGAGCCAAAAAACTACCTGCTTTAGCTGGCAGATGGATGCCCTGTTTGAGAGATTTGATTTTTAAAGAAAAAAAGTCCATACTTAAGTGGTTTTATGGATAAAGAGGTTTTTGACAGGTACATGAAGGCAGGCAAAATAGCAGCCAGGGCAAGGCAGGAGGCTGAAAAGGCGCTGAAGCCAGGACTTAAGATACTGGACCTGGCAAACCTGATTGAAGAGAGCATAAAGAAGCAGGGAGCTGAGATGGCGTTTCCTGTGAACATATCCATAAATGAGGTTGCTGCACATTACACGCCTGTGTTTAATGATGCAACTGAAATAAGGGAGGGAGACCTTGTAAAGGTTGATATTGGAACAATGGTGGACGGATATATAGGTGATCTTGCCTTTACATACTGCTCTGAAAAAAACAGGCTTGCAGATGCATCAAAAAGGATTCTTGAGGCAGGCATAAAAGCAATAAAGCCCGGAGTTAGGGTTGGGGAGATAGGCACAATAATTGAGGAAAAGGCAAAGGAGCTTGGTGTGGGGCTGATTGTTAATTTAACAGGGCATACACTGGGCAAATTTATATTTCATGGCAGCCCCAGCATTCCGAATGTGAAAAATGACTCAGGTTACAGCTTCAAGGAGGGAAGCGTGATTGCACTGGAGCCCTTTGTAGCTGAAACCAATGGGTTTGTCAAGGAATCCGGTGTTACGGAAATATACAGCTTTGTGCAGGAAAGGCCTGTAAGATTAACAGAGGCAAGAGCAATCATGCAGATGGCAAGAGAGCAGTATCACGGGCTTCCGTTTGCAAAGAGATGGCTTTACAGCAGGATATCCCCTGTAAAGGTTTCGCTTGCCCTGAGGCAGCTTGAAAGGGCAGGGGCTGTTGAGCCTTATCCTGTTCTCAGGGAGATGGAAGGCAAGAAGATAGCGCAGTCAGAGCATACCATAATAGTGAAGGAAAAGCATGTGGTTACCACTGAAATGGAGGACTGAATTTTATGAAACCTGTTCCTGGCATAGTTTCCGCTGTTTTAAAGGGCAGCCAGGTTCTGCTTCTGAAAAGAAACAAAGAGCCGTTTGCAGGGCTATGGGCTCTGCCGGGAGGCAAGATAGAATTCGGGGAGCATATATGCGAGGCTGCTGTAAGGGAGATAAAGGAAGAAACCAATCTGGATACAGGGTTTGAAAACTTCAGGGGAGTGGTTTCAGAGCATGTGAGAGAGAACGGAAATGTAAGGCACCATTTCCTGCTTTTTGTATGCACACTGAGGTTCAGGGGAGGGGTTCCTGTTTCAGGACCTGAAGGGGAGCTTGAATGGTTCAATCTCAATGAGCTGGATGGGATAAAAGAAGGGCTGGTTCCAAGCGATTATTTTATATTAAAGGAAATGGTTCTGAAAAAAGGAGAGAGCCATTACAAAAGCATAATAGAAAAAACAGGGGACAGATACAGACAAAAGGTTTTTGAGTGCCTATGAACAGTTTTTCTGAAAGTGTCTGGAAACTGGCTGGCAAAATTCCCAAGGGGAAGGTAACCACATACAAAGAGATAGCAGGGGCTTTGAATTCCAGGGCATACAGGGCAGTGGGCCAAGCACTGAAAAGGAACCCCTATGCCCCTGAAATACCATGCCACAGGGTTGTATGCTCGGATGGAAGGCTGGGAGGATACATGGGCAGGCAGAAATCAGGGAAAAAGGCAGAACTGCTGAAAAAAGAGGGAATAGAAATCAGAAACGGAAAAATAGATTTGAAAAGGTTTCTGCACAGATTTTAGTGTGTTCTCAGCTCCAGAAATTGATTTTTTCATCTTCTTCTGATTCTATTACAATCCCAAACCTGGAGTACAGCGTGGAGCAGTTTGGGCATATAAAGACCTCTGGTTTGTTATTCCATATCCTGCCATGGGTTCCGCACATTGGGCAGTTTGCCTTAAACATAAAAACCAGCAAATTGTAAAATATCGGTTATTTTTATTTTTGTTTTAAGCCCCTTATAAAGACATCTGTTCCAGTGTTATTCCTAAATCCTTTGCCTTCTTTATTATCTCTTCTCTTTTCTTTTTTCCAACACCGGACCTTACAACAGCTGCCTCTGTTTTTGGCTTTAATTTCTCAAGTTCTCCCGGATTGGAAACCATCACGATTTTAAGGCCTTTCTTTGTAAGTCCTCTCACAGCCCTTGGGGAGCGGTAGCCCGGCCCGGGCTTTCTGCCTCTGGGTTTTTCCCCCTTTCTCAGCTTTGACTGCTTTCCTCTTGGCCTTCTCCATTTTCTCTTGAGCTTTTTGTGCTTGAAATACTCCTGCCTCTTGAATTCAGGTTTTTTCTTTTTCCCTTTTCTTCTGATTTTAAGCATGGCTTTTTTATCCATTTAATCACCTTCTCCTGCCGGCCTGCATTTTTCAATCAGATGGCAGCCGTCCTGGAAAACCCTCCTGTCATATCCTGTTACCTTTGTTGCTATTTCAATGTTGGCTGCTGTCTGTCCAACAAGCCCCTTGTCAATTCCTGAAACAATGATTTCATCTTTTTTTACTTCAACCTTTACATCACCTGCTATTTTTGATGTTATGTTGCTTTTTCTGCCCATGAAGTTGCCAATCACAACCCTGTCACCTTCTACAGATACCTTTATTGGAAAATGAGAGTAAACAATCTTGAGTTTTGCCTCCCAGCCGGAGGTAACTCCTGTAATCATGTTCCTTATATGGGAGACCCATGTTCCCAGGAGCGCGTTCAGCTTTCTTCTGTCTGTGCCTGAGCTGAGTGCTATTTTTCCCTCCTTTATCTGCTTCTTTATATCTGAATGCTTGAATTCCCTTGAAAGCTCTCCCTTTGGCCCTTTTACAACTAAGGTGTTGCCTTCAATCTTCACTTCCACTCCTTCCGGAATCACAATGGTTTTTTCTGCCATGTAACCTTTTTTCGGTTAAATATTTAAATAAATAATGTTGCCTCCGTGTATCCGCCTACTAAAGTCGGCGGTTTTCTTGGCGAGGCAACAGCTGCTGAACCAGAACCATACATCCGCTGTTTGAAAACAATGGTTTTCTGGTTCAACATAATTAAGCTGCTTATTTTCCTGTTTTCTTCTTTGGCTGCTTCTTTTTTTGTGAGCCTGCTTTTTTTGGCTTTATGCCTGCCTCTGGTATCTTTCCTATAAGCTCAAATGCGCCTGTTCCTATGGGGGCAACCTGGTTCATCATTATGTTTTCAACTGTTCCCCTCAAGAAATCTGTTTCTCCCTTTATTGCGGCAATCGTGAAGTGTTTTTTTGTTTCCTCGAAGCTTGCTCTCACAAGAACAGAGGCCTTCTGGCCTGCGATTCCATATCTTCCTATTGCCTTTATCCTGCCTGTTCTTGTCATGAGGTCTGCAAGAAGCATTATGTACCTTATGTCAACACCAAGCCCCTGCTCCTCCATTGTGTACTGGGTCTGCCTTATTATTGCATTCCTGGCTGCTTCTATTCCAAGCAGGTCCTGGATTTCAAATATGTTGTTGCTGTAGGTTCTTGTCTTGTCAACACCATTAATCTCAAATGCCTTTTTGAGGTTTGAGCCCAGTGTGTTTATAACCCATTCATTATCCTCCTTTGTAACAACAACCTGGGTTATTCCCTTTATTCCTTTTATATATGTTTCAAGAAGGTTGTATTTCAGCTTTCTGAGGTTTTTTATGTCTGATTTTTTCGGAATAACAACAAGCTTGTCTTTTTCAAGCTTTACTGATGCTGTTCTCATCTTTATCATTTTTGGAATCCTGTTAACATCAATGTTCAGTGCCCTGATTTTTTCAAGGTCCAGCCTGCATTCAATAAGAAGCTCTGTCAGGTCCAGGATATCGGAAATTATTATGTCCCTAAGTTTGACCTCTTTTATGTTATTTGCTATCTCTCTTACCTTTTCCAGGTCCTGGTACTCCTTTTCCAGGTAAATCATCATTGTTGGTGTTCTTGGCTCTTTCCTGGCATCAAAAATCTCAAGCATTCTGGGCAAACCCAGAGTTACCTGTATGCCGGCAGTTCCTGCAAAATGGTATGTACGCATTGTGTTATGGGTAACAACGCCTTCAAAAGTGGTGAATGTTTCTGTTCCACCAACTGTAAGGTCATACACATATTTGGAGCTTGGCTTTACCTTTTCTATTTTTATTATCTCATCCCATACAACATCAGAATATGCCATCTGCTTCATTAAGGATATCTCATTTTTAATGTCCACCTTCATACCATTTGCCCTTGATTCAAAAATATTTATGTACCTTAGAAGTGTTTCCCTTCCTATTTTGCCTCTTCTCGTAAAATTATTTACATATCTTGTGGGATATTTGAGTTTTTTTGCAACATCCATAAGCAGGCTTCCGTATCCGGATATCATATCTGTAAAGTCCTGCCTGGGCATGGTTCCCATGCTGCACAGCATGTCAAGTTTTTCCTGTTTTTTCTTTACGGAAAATCCTATTTCCTTCCTGAATATTTCTGCATATTTGCAGGGTATTATGATTGAGAACTGTTTTCCCTTCTGTTTTGTTGCGAAAATTCCGAATCTGGAGAGAAGAAGCATTACGCCGTTTATAAGCTCCTCGGAATTGGAGGACGCTCTTATCATTTTCCTGCCCACTGAAACATTTCCATCCCCGTCAAAATAACCTCTTAATATCCCTGATACAAATTCCCTAGTTGCGCCATATGTGAACTGCGGTATTCTCTTGTTTTTTGAGCCTGTACCGCATGTTTTCTTGAGGAATTTTGACAGAAGAGATGAGTTTATTCTTATATCATGCCCTCTTGCAAATCCTCTTGTGTTGTCATATTCATTATATGTAAATCCGTAATGTTCAGCAAATGCTCTTATCTGGGAAAGGAATTCAGGATTTGTATTTGAAATGGACACGAAATATCTTGTTGAATTACCCTCAGCTATGTATGCCCCCATAAACCAGCCCAGGAACCTGTCAAGCACCAGAACATCAGGCATTTTTTTCTTTGCATGACATGTATCTACAAATGATTCGAGTTTCAAAACCTGCGTACAATTATCCCTGATATGCCTGACTACGGGTATCCTCTCTCCTTCTACAAGCTCTGAACCTTTAACAGGCACTATTTTGTTATTTTTTCTTACAACAAAGGAATGGGAGTCTGTTGCTGTTATTTTTCTGCCTGAAAGCAGGCTTATCCTTATAAGATGCTCAGGTGCCCTGTGTCTGCTGCATTCCAGCACCTGCCTCCATTTAATCTTTTCATTGCAGGCAAGGCTTGGAACAAATATCCTGTATGAAGATAAATCGCATACATCCCATCCGTTTTCAGTGAATCCTGCCATTTTTATCATTCTGTCAACAAACTTTCCTATTTCTGGTGTTGCTGTAATCCCGTCCTTTTTGAGAATTATTTTTTCTTTGGAGTCAAGGCTCATCTGCGTGGCTGGCTCGGAAAGTGACTGGGCTGTAACAACCCCTACCGGTTCATAGGGATCGTATATGGATTCCCTGTAAAGCTTTTTCACTGTATCCACTATTTCTTTCTGTTTCTCAGGGCTGGTTTTGCTTTTGTCAAAATACTCCTTTAATTCATTCTGAATCTTGGGTGGCAGGCTGTTCATATCTCAGTCAACCTCCAGTTAAGTTTTCCCCAGTCTGATTTTGACGGGTCTATGCCGTCCTCTCCTGCAGTAAACTGGATTATTTCCCCTGCTGAATTTCTTATTGTTCTGTCACTCATAACCTTCAGGTCCTGCAAAGCATTTACAAGCCTTCTCTGCATGTATCCTGATTTTCTTGTTCTCAGGGATTTGTCCATAAGCCCCTCACGGCCGTTCATTATGTTCCAGAAAAGCTCAAAGGGGCTAAGGCCCTGCTTGAATCCCTTTGAAACAAAGCCATGGGCTCCCGGGGACAGGTCTCCCTTTTTTATGTGCGGCAGTGTTCTGCCTGCATATCCTCTCTTTATTCTCTTTCCAAGAATGGTTTCCTGGCCCACAACAGCAGCCATCTGCGTGGTATTTATTATAGAACCCTTTGCTCCGGACTGCAGCATATGTATTATGTCATTCTTTTTTATTTCATTTGCAACAAGCTCTGAAACCCTGCTAACGCCTGATGCCAGCACATTCATTATCTGCGCCTCAAGGGAGTCAAGAGCTGTCATCCCTGGAAGTATTCTCATCTCACCCCTTTTGTACTTCTCTATGAGTTCATTGGATTCCATCTCTGCTTTCTTTATTTCTTCTCTTATTTCCTTTTCCTTTTTGGGAGACAAATCCAGGTCTGAAAGGCCCAGCGAGAATCCTCTTTTCATCAGGAATGCAACACCAAGCCTTCCTGTCTGGTCAATAAAATTTCTTATTATGTTCTTGTCGGGAAGCCTGTAAATCTTGTTTATTATCTTCCCCTTCTCGGGTCCTACAGACATCTTGTCTATTGCGCCTTTCAAAACCTTGCCGTCTTTAATCACAACATAGGCATCATATTTGCATTCCTCCTTTGTGCAGTGTTCACAGTTAATGCAGCAGCTTGCCTTGAATTCCATGTTCAGCTCCTTGGGCAGAAGCATGCTGAATATCTCCTTTCCTGTAAAGGTTTCCTTGTCTGGAAGCTCTATGTCAATTCCAGCATCTCCCAGGAGCTGTGCAGCCTCCTCCCTTTTCAGAACGGTTCCCTCCTTTGTGAGGAGATATATGCCCGATATCTGGTCAAGGTCGCATCCTATAATGGGTCCTCCAAACTTGGGAGAAATTATGTTTTTATGCACTTCCATCAGGTTTTCTGACTCGCTCCTTGCCTCATCTGTCTGGGGAACATGCAGGTTCATCTCATCCCCGTCAAAATCTGCATTATAGGGCGGACAGACCTGGGGTGCTATCCTGAATGTCTTGTATGGCATCACCCTGACCCTGTGCGCCATTATGGAGATTCTGTGCAGCGAGGGCTGCCTGTTAAACAGAACAATATCCCCGTCCTCAAGCTGCCTGTCAACAGTCCATTCAACATCAATGCTGTTCATAACATCTTTCTTGTTTTCCTTTGTTACCTTTATTCTCCTGCCATCAGGCCTTATAACATAGTTTATTTTATCGGATTTGAACATCTCCTTTACTTCCTTTATGTTCATCTTTGTCACAAAAACAGGAACTGTTAATTCCTTTGCAATGGATTGCGGAACGCCTACCTCATTTATTGAAATCTTCGGGTCCGGGGATATAACTGTTCTTGCCGAGAAGTTAACCCTCTTTCCCAGCAGGTTGCCTCTTATCCTGCCTTCCTTTGCCTTCAGTCTCTGCACTATTCCCTTAAGTGCCCTGCCTGACCTGTGTCTTGCAAGGGGTGCTCCTGTAAGCTCATTGTCAAAATAGGTTGCAACATGATACTGTATGAGTTCCCAGAGGTCATTGATTATAAACTCGGGAGCGCCAATATCAATGTTTTCCTTCAGGCTCTGGTTGATTCTCACTATGTCCACAAGTTTGTGTGTGAGGTCATCCTCTGAACGCTCTCCTCCCTCCAGGGTTATTGAAGGCCTCATGGTAACAGGGGGTATCGGAAGAAGTGTTAGTATAAGCCATTCAGGCCTACCTCCGTTAAAGCCTATCTTTTTCAGGTCAGAAGCGGGTATTTTCTCAAACCTTTCTCTTATTGCTGCAGGCGTAAGCTCTTTCTTGTCTTCATAAAATGCATAGGGCTTCACAAAGCTTATTTTTTTCTGCTTTGTCTTGCAGTGCGGGCATTTGGAGGGAGTAATCAGATGTATTTTTTCCAGAACCTCTCCCTTTGTGTCTTCAACCATTATTCTGTTGCATTTCCTGCATGTGAGCTTTAACAGATGATATACTGTTTTTGTGTAAAGGACATGCACCACCGGCTTTGCAAGTTCCAGATATCCAAAATGGCCGGGACAGTCGCCTATGCCCCCTCCACATGTTCTGCAGTGAAGCCCCGGGTCTATTACCCCGAGTCTCGGGTCCATCACGCCTCCCTCAATGGGATAGCCGTCCGCGTCATAAAGGTCCGAAACTACCACCCTTACTCTTGCCAGGTTTTTTATCATCTCCGGGGATATCAGGCTGAATTCCATTTTGTCTATTTTGTGCATACAATCACTTCACTATTAAACTCTATACCTCCTTTGTTACCAGTTTGGGGTATATGCCCATTGCCTTCAGTTCATCAAGCGTAAGCTTGAAAGCATATGATGTTTCAACCCAGACAACATCGCTCTGCTTGCACATACCGCAGTATGTTCTGTTTTTAATAACATCATATATTGCGATGAGGCCGCATTTTGTGCATATTGGTATCATGGTCTTGTCCGAGTCAAACCTTTCCTTAAGCGTGATAACAGAGCCATGCCCCACCAGGCACTGCTGCTCCATTTCACCAAGTCTCAGCCCGCCTCTCTTTGCCCTTCCTTCTGTGGGCTGTTTTGTAAGCAGTGTTACCGGGCCTCTTGACCTTGCATGTATTTTGTCTGAAACCATGTGGTCAAGCTTCATATAATAGGAAATTCCCGTGAATATCAGAACATCATACTTTTTTCCGGACCTTCCGTCATAAAGTGTTTCTTTTCCATCATCCCTGAAGCCCAGCTTCTTCATAATCTTCCTTATGTTTTCCTCTTTCATATGGTCAAACGCGGAAGCATCAAACCTCTGGCCTGAAAGCGCTCCTGTCTTGCCTGCGAGCATCTCCAGCAGATGCCCGATAGTCATCCTGGA
>JAFCEK010000036.1 GCA_017609225.1 Candidatus Aenigmatarchaeota archaeon
ATAACAGATTTGAAAACAAAATTAAATATTGAATAAAAAACAAAAAAGAGGGGATTTATCTCTCCCTCTCTCCTTTTATGAATTCCTCCACCATCTGCCTGGCCACATTGTCAGGATACTGCACAGGCGGATGCTTCATTGTGTAAGAGGATATGCTCAGAAGCCTTCCTCCTATGCCTCTTTCAAGGCCAAGCTTGGCGCATCTTATTGCGTCAATGGCAACCCCGGCAGAGTTTGGGGAATCCTCCACTGACAGCCTCAAATCCAGAACAACCGGGGCATCCCCGAACTTCCTTCCCTCCATTCTTATAAAGCAGATTTTGTTGTCCTTCTGCCATGGCACATAGTCCGAGGGCCCTATATGCACATTGTTCGGCTCCAGCGGCTGCGGAAGCTGGCTCTGCACAGCATCTGTCTTGCTTATTTTCTTGCTTTTCAGCCTGGACCTCTCCAGCATGTTAAGGAAATCCGTGTTTCCTCCTGTGTTCAGCTGGTATGTCCTCTCCAGCTTCACTCCCCTGTCTGCCCAGAGCTTTGTCAGGACCCTGTGCGTTATTGTTGCCCCGACCTGCGCCTTTATGTCATCCCCCACAATAGGCAGCTTTTTTTCCTCGAATTTTTTTGCCCAGTCATCTGAGGATGCTATGAAAACCGGCATGCAGTTAACAAATGCCACTCCTGCATCCAGGGCGCACTGCGCATAGTATCTTACAGCCTCCTCTGAACCCACGGGCAGATAGTTTATCAGGATTTCTGCACCCGAGTCCTGGAGCGCCTTAACCACATCAACAGGCTTCTCCTTTGAAACCCTGAATCCTTCATCCTCCGGATAATCCTCCATGTGTTTAGCCATGCCATCCATAACAGGCGCCATCTGAACAGTTACGCCAAGGTTTGGCACGTTTTTCTGAAAAACCAGAGTGTTGTTCGGCTTTGCGAATATTGCCTCTGACAGATCCCTTCCAACCTTTCTGGAATCTATGTCAAAAGCCGCCACAGGCTTCACATCAGCAAGCCTGTATCCGCCCAGCACATTGTGCATCAGTCCCGGAACAAGCTCTGATTTCGAATCCACATCCTTGTAGTAAAAAAGCCCCTGTATAAGGCTTGAACAACAGTTTCCAACGCCCGCAATAGCGAGCTTTATCTCCTTTCCCATTCAAATCAACTCCTTATTATTTTACAATTGTAAAATATTGCTTTATATTATGCAGAAATAGCTTATATACTTTACACATGTAAAATATTAATAACGGCTGGTGTTATGGCTGAAAGAACCCTCCAGAGGCTTATGGAAATGAACACAAAGGAAAACCTCTGGATTTATATTCTGAAAATTCTGTCGGAAAGGCCTGCCCATGCCTATTCCCTGAGGGCTGAAATTGAAAAAACCTTCGGCTTCAGGCCGGGAACAGTAACCGCGTACAGGGTGCTCTATTCCCTGAAAAGGAAGGGCTTTGTCACAAAAACCTCCCATGGAAGAAGAAAGATATACACCATAACAGAAAAGGGCAGGAAAGAGCTCATGGAAGCAGCAAGGTTCTACAAAAAGATGGCAAGAACACTTGAGGCAGGCATTTAACGCACAGCATAATTGCCTCCCTGCAATTCTGTTCCCAGACAAATAAATCTTATAAGAAAGCGCAGGCAATTAATTTTTATGAACATGTTAATAACGCTGATAATCTGCGTGCTTGTTTCCTTTCTGTTCACCCTGCTGGCAAAAAAACTCAGGCTGTCCGCAGTGATAGGACTTATTGTTGGCGGGGTTGTGCTTGGATACCCTGTGATAAAAAACATTGTGCTGGAGCCAAACACAGGGCTTGTTCTGAGCCTTGCTGACATAGGCCTTGTGGCACTTATGTTCCTGGCAGGCCTGGAGATTTCATGGAGGGAGTTCTGTGAGGAGGAAAAAAAGGCGGCAGTTGTTTCTGTTTTTGCTGCAGTCACGCCCTTTCTGCTGGGATTTGCAGCCTTCATGGCTATGGGCTTCTCCTTTCTCACTTCCCTGACAATAGGAATATCCATGAGCATAACAGCAGAGGCAACCAACGCCAGCATGCTCCTGGAATTAAAAAAGCTGAAAACAAGAATCGGCTCTCTTATGATGGGGGCAGGAATCATTGATGATGTTATGGGAATGGCGCTGTTTGTTCTTGTGAGCTATTTTTTCACAAAAACCTTTGTTACAGAGGAGATTGTGGTGCTTCTTGGCGCTATACTTGCATTTTTCATTGGCATCTCGGCACACAAGGTGATCGGAAGAAAAACGCAGGCAATATCCTGCCTGGAAAAAATACTGCTGCTCTTCCTTGTTCCGTTTTTCTTTATCGGCATGGGCATACATTTCAGCCTGCAGTCCATAAGCATGAACATTCTCCTGCTCATTGTGGTTATTGCAATAGCAATAGCAGGGAAAATACTGGGAACACTGCTCACAAAGCCCTTTACAAAGCTCAGCCTGAGGCAGCTTTACCTGGTTGGTTGGGGAATGAATTCAAGGGGGGCAGTGGAGCTTGCCATAGCCTTCACTGCATTCAGGGTTGGTCTGCTGGACACCAACATATACTCCAGCATGGTTGTTATGGCACTGGTTACCACACTGGTTTTTCCGTTTTTTGTGAAGGGAATTATAAGAAAATACCCGGATATAATGGAATAAAACTTTTAAATAACATAGCCCTAATAATCTCTAATTGTAAAAACATGGAGGAATAGCATGCCGGCATATGTGAAGTTTGAGGTTCCCAAGGAACTTGCAAACAAGGCTTATGAGGCGGTTTCAACAGCCAAGGCCACAGGAAAGCTCAGGAAGGGAGTCAATGAAGCTACGAAAGCCATAGAAAGGGGAACAGCCAAGCTGGTTATAATGGCAGAGGATGTAACGCCAGAGGAAATCCTCATGCATATACCAGTATTATGCGATGAAAAAAAGGTTCCTTATATATATGTGCCCTCCAAGGAAGAGCTTGGCAAGTCAGCAGGAATCAATGTACCCACAAGTTCAATAGCAATTGTTGAAGAGGGCGAGTCAAAAAAGCTTGTGGCAGAAATCGCCAGCAAGGCTGAGGAACTGAAAAAGAAGCAGTGAGCTTATGACAGTTGCAGCAGAGGTTGTCCAGGTTCTGGACAAGCTGGGAATAAAGGGAGTGAGCAGGGTCAGGTGCAAGGTTATTGAAGGAAAAGACAAGGACAAAATCCTGACAAGAAATGTTGTTGGCCCCATAAGAAAGGGCGATGTGATTCTGCTAAAGGAAACTGCAATGGATGCAGAGGCAAAATTCGCCCAGAGATAGGTGCTTTAAATGGCAAAATGCTCGTTTTGCGGAGAGAACATCCCTGAGGGAAGAGGGAAAATGCTTGTGAAAAACGATGGAAGGATATTTCATTTCTGCAGCTCAAAATGCGAAAAGAACTGGGAACTCGGAAGGGAAGGAAAAAGGGTAAAATGGACCCAGACATCCAGAAAGGAGAAAGGAAAATAATTTTTTTAGTTTAGGATATCAAATCCAGAAATTCCGCCTCCATGAAATGCAGGCTGCCCGGAACAATAAGCACAGCAGGCGTTTTGTCAATTTTTCTGTCCTTTGCAAGCCTCCATGCCCTGCCGTATTTTATGATGCTCCTGCCGCCAAGCATGCATGCAGCAATAATATTATCATCAGGCTTTATGGCATTACCCTCAATCAAAATCCTGATGCCTTCACAAGCCTTCATTCCAATATCCAGAAGAACCAGCGTGTGCAGGCCAAGCCTCCTGTTCAGCTCAATCCCGTCCCTGATGCTCTTTTCCATTTTTTCTGTAAGTGTCACTGTCCTTCCGAACTTGTAAAGCTGGAGCCCTGTTTCCCCAACCGCTGTTAAAATGCTTGAGCCATGTATAACCTCAGCCCTGATTCCTTTTTTCCTTGCTTCCATCAAAAATGTTATATGCGTTGTCGCGCCCAGCGCATCCCCGGGAACCAGTATGCCAATATCCTGTTTTTTTGCCTCCTCCAGAATCCTTTCAGAGCCCTCCTCAAGCCCGTCCCTTGCAGCCAGAATAACGTTCTTTCCTATAAGAGAAGAAAGCTTCCTGGCGGATGTGTTCATGTTTGATGTGTAAAGCTCAAGATAAAGCTTTTTGCATTTCCTGGCAGCCTCCAGTGCCTTCAGGCTCATGTCCTTCTCATCCCAGATACCCAGGGAAATCAGGTAAAGCATAAGAATAAATTATGTTTGGGGTTTAAATTTAATATTTTAGCCTTAATCCGTTTCCATTTCCTGTGCCGTTCGGGCGTATGATGTTTGTGCCCCATCTCTTGGATCTCCTGCCTTTGTATCTCTCTGCTTTTATCCCTTGATGTTTTGCATTTTCAAATAATCTTAAATCTTCTATCGGAGAGGCAAAAATGTACACACCCCCCTTATCATCAGGCGAAAACCAGACTGTCTTTACGCCTTCCAGCATACCGTCTATGCCATCAATATCAACAGGCTCATCAAAAATTAATACAGATGGATATACACCCATATGTTCATTACCCCTGTAATAATTTATCTCTCTCAGCACCCTGTGCCAGTTTTCTCTGTCTGGCCTTTTGGCAGCTTTCTTGGAGTAATGCGCCTCAACCCCTATATTTTCCAGAGTTGTATCACTCTCAAGAGCATTAAAATACCCAGGGTTTGTTGCAAAGGTATACTCTTCTTCTTCCCATGGAAACTTATCAGTAAATGAAAACATTTTAAACCTCCAATATGTTATTACTTTATAGTAATTATTATTTATATTAATTTAATGCTTAAAAAGCTTTCCCTTTATTAATATATTGCCTGCTCCATTAAATTCATGCTTTACAAACTCAAACAAACCCTTAAGGGACTTCAGGAAGCATTGCTTTCTGCAGTTAAGGAATCAAGGAAACATGAGCCAAAGTCCTAATGGACCAAGGTTCTGGTTAGCTGTTTCTGGACATTAAAGCTTTTCGGAAAGGAGATCCGAAATGGATAAGACAATCCATTGGTTTTACTTTCTGTTATCCATCCTCTTTTTCACAAGAAATTTTATGAGGGCCAAACAGAAGGGGAATATGCTGGACAGGATGTTTTCGGTTCTTTTCATGTATTTTGCTGTGTTTTTTGCAGGCGAAATCTATAGGGATTCTGCAGAGTTTTGGTTTTTTATCCTGAAATTCTCTATATACATATTCCTTCTTCATACATTGACGTACCTGATACAGAAAAGAAACATGGAAGCCAAGAGAAAGGAGAGAAATGATGGGTAAACACAAAAACAAAAAACTGCCTGTGAGATGCGAGCACTGTGGCAAAAAACAGAGGGCAGTTCCCTTTCCCCACAAGGGGAACAATATGTTTGTATGTTGCTGTTGCAAAAAGAAATCTCTGCTGAAGATGTATTGATTATATCTTTATACAGGGACTTGATAATCGAGTCCCGTTTTGTATTGTCAAATTAAAGGGATAATATATCAAACCCTTTCCTCTGCTATTTTCCCCACTATGGGGAGCCGTATGTCCCTGCCATGATATGCATAAAAAGCCATTGCAAGATTCAGTATAACAAACAATGCTGTTACTGCCCATGAAAAATATGTATATGCCTGGAATACAGGAGAAAGGCTTGTGATATAGAGCAGATTAACAGGGTCAAACGCCTCAGGAAAGAATATAAGAGGGACAAGCCATGAGAAAATAAAAACAGCAACAATCTCCCCGATGCCAAGGTATATTGCCTGCAGGGCATGAAACCTTGTAAACCTGTCTCCCCGTTCAGCAGCAAAATACACCACAAGCCCTGTAAGAACGGAAAAAATATATGAAATCGCAGCCAGTATGGTCCTGCCTTTGATATGGCCGGAAATTGTAATTTCCCTGTGAGCTGGAATAGGCTTTCTCATTACAGGAATCTGCCTTCCAGCCTCCTCATGCGCTCCCATATATGCAGCATTCACAGCATCATTAACCTCCCCATGCGAATAGCCCTGCTCTATCAGCGCCTCCTTCAGGGATTCCAGGCTGTAGCCCCTGCTTACACCCTCTTTTATGTACTCCACAAGAACCCTGTCAGCCATGTTTAATATTTATCCAGAATCTCTTAAAAATAGCTTTAATCGGTTTGAATACCTCCCTGTTTGTTAAATCTATGCATCACTTGACATATTACCTGACAGCCTTCAGATGCTCCCTGCAGATATAATCCCTGCAAACCCTCGGCTTGGTTTTGTGAATCCTGCAGCCCGCCTTTTTTCCCTTGCTCTCAAAAAAAGGGCACTGCCTGTATTTCCTTCCTGTTTCTGGATTAAACCAGATATCTGCTGCCACCAGCCTGCCCTGCGGTTGTTTGCGGAAGCCGGCAGTACGGGGCTTTCCCTCTTCACCTTTGTATATCGGCCTTGTCATTGCCAGCAAATCTTTCCTGCCTTCCCTTTTCCATCTTTCCAGATCCTCAACACTGGCAAAGATAAAATCCCAGTTCTCCATGCAGCATTTCCCGCATCTCACGCATTCCCATATATTCATGTCCATAAAACCAATTAATGATTATCAGTCAGCAGTTAACAATGTTTTGGTGCTCTCTGTTATACTGAAATACTTCACTGAGTGTACTCTCTATATTTTCAAGATTTTGCCTGAGAAAATCTAACCACCTTGTCTGTTCTTTTCCGGATAGATTCATAGCATCAATAACTTCTCTAAAATAATTGTCAGCAGACATTAATATGTTAATTGCCGGGGAATACAGCTTAATATACCTTCTTTTTTCATCCCGAACAATATCAGCCTCATAAATAGCAGATCCCCCAAAAGACATTTTTTCTTTTTTTCTTCGCCGACTACCGCCGCATTGGTCCAAAACAACCAGTTTATTTTCTAATATCCCATAATTAAAAACATGTCTATCAAAATCATCATTAGCAAAACAGGCTACTAAATGCTGTACCTGTCTATCTGTAATTGGTTTTGAAATATATCCCTGTCCAGCTGGATGTCTATGCCTTTTTTCAGGGGGAACCCAGTCAGGTACAGGTTTATCACCCAGAAACCACCACTTTGGTTCCATATCTGGAAGATATTCCACTAAATATCCGGGATAATCAGGATGTGTCCTAATTTTAGGGCTTAAAACATCAAAATCATAAAGAAGCGCCTGTAAATGATACCCTAGGAATTCTCTAATATGTTCGTCACCAACATATAGCCTTTTGCCTAACCATAAATTTCCGTCTTTATCTTGGATTAATGGCTTTGTTGGTGTTCTGGTAATCCCTCTTACTTTTACTGCTCCCATCTCTCTTATATTCCCATCCAAAACTATTTTGTCTACCATATTAATTCAGTTAATAGCTACTTTATAAATATTTAACTACTTTATAGATGTAACATATATTGAACAGCTGACTCATGCAAATAAGCAGAATTTTCATGCAGATGTAGATAATACATCAGGTTAAAGCCGGAAATGGGTTTATAAAATTAACAGCAATACAATAAAAAATGAAGAAAATAGCACTTGTCCAGCCGCTTAAATACAGATTTGATGACAGTTTTAATGGAAGCCTTGGTCTTGCATATATAAGCGCTGATTTAAGAAACAGGGGCTATAAAACCAGGATTTTTGATGCAAATAATATGGAGGGGGATATAGCTGATGAAATTGTTGCATTTGAGCCTGATGGAATTGGTATAACACTAACCTCAATTCCCGGTGAGGAAACAGCAAAGCTTGTAAATAAACTGAAACTGGAAAACCCTGATGCTCCTGTAATGCTTGGAGGACCGTCATTTACTCTGCTGCCTGACTATTGCCTTGAAGCAGTAACCAGGGCTGATTTTGGCATCAGAGGAGATGGAATTCCTGCTGCTGCAGTTGCATTTGACTTGTTTTTTAAACAAAAAGACATTTCCTCTGTTAAAGGCATTGTATACAGAGATGGCTCGGGGATTAAAGGAAACGGGTTTTCTTCGTATGATTTAAGTGCATGGCCCAATGCAGACCGCTCCGGGATGAGAAATAAAACAATAGAAGGATTAAATTTCTATGAAATTGTTTCTTCGGTTGGGTGCGGGGGAAGATGCACGTTCTGCGTAACGCCTGAATTGAGAAAAGGGATTTCAGTAAGGCCGGTTTCAAATGTTATGGAAGAAATGAAACAACTCCCAGGCAATGCAAGGAATTTTCATTTTTATGACGAAAATTTTCTTGGTATAGAGGGGCATCTGGATGATATTTGCTTTGGGATGAAATCAAAGGGGGTTGACGGATTTATATCATTTGATGCAAGAGCAGATGATATTTTAAATAATTAATTCCACCAGTGTGTTCACTGGTGGTCTCCAAAAGGACTAATTCTAGCAATCCAATAATAAAATGGAGTAGTTAGGTTAGCCTATTGCTAGGCTAACCTAT
>JAFCEK010000037.1 GCA_017609225.1 Candidatus Aenigmatarchaeota archaeon
GCATGGACCCTTTGTAACATCGCTTCTTGGCTGGGAGCTTTTGTTTTTCATAATCATGAATGTTTTCTGGATATCCCTGTACTTTTTCAGCAGAAAAAAAGAGATAAAACCAAAAAACCCGGAAAAAGAGCCCTTTGTTTCCGTGGTTATACCTGTGTACAACAAGGCAAAGTATATTGAAGACACAATAAAATCAGCGCTTAATCTTGACTACAAAAACAAGGAAATAATAGTGGTTAATGACGGCTCAACCGACAAAAGCCCTGAAATCTGCAGGGGATTTGCCGGGAGGGGACTCATAAGGTTTATTGACCTGAAAAAAAATACAGGCAAATCCAATGCCCTCAATACAGGAATAAAGGCAGCAAAATCAGATCTGGTTTTAACAATTGATGCTGATTCTGTGATAAACAGGAATGCACTGAAAAGAATGGTGGGATATTTTCATGACCCCAGGGTGGGGGCAGTGGCAGGCGTAGTAAANNNAAGGTAAAGAATGAAAGGAACAACCTGCTTACAAGGTTTCAGTTCCTTGAATATTTTCATCAGGCATTCCAGAGGCTTGTCCAGGGATTTTTCAAATCAGTAATGGTTCTTCCCGGACCCATATCGCTTTTCAGCAGAAATGCTGTTGCTGATGCAGGATGGTTTGATGAAAGCACAATGGTTGAGGACTGGGACATCACAATGAAGATGCACAAAAAGGGCTACAAAATAGTTTCAGACAAAAAGGCAGTATCAAACACAATTGCGCCAAGCAGATTAAAGGAATGGTGGAGGCAGAGAACAAGATGGTCAAGAGGAGGAATACAGATAGCGGTGAATCACAGCGATGTCTGGAGCAAATCAGACAACAGGGCGCTCAAGGGACTTGTTTTTCCCCTTCATGTGTTATGGCTTATGGTTCCCTTTGTTGTTGTGCCAACCATGATTTACATACTTATACCAAGCCAGATTGTGATAACAAACATAATGGCAGACCTTTCCATGCTTTTCTCAACCATTGGAAGCTGGCTGTTCTCAGGCGCTCAGGCAAGCATAGTGAAGCTTTACACAATACTTGACAGGATACTGATAGATTTTATTGACCCCATGAGCATGGACTGGGTGAGAGCATTCGGCTACCTCACTATTGTTGCATTTATTTCATTCACATATGTTTCAATAAAGGCATTCAAAAAGGATTTCAGGCCAAGGGATTTCATAACAATAATACTAATGCCCATTTACTGGCTTATGATGAATGCTGTATACCTTTACTCGTTCTTCCTGGAAGCCGTAAAAAGAAAGCTGATATGGTAGGCAGAAAGAGCTAATATAATCTCCCGCCAACCGGAACATCTTTTTCAGGCACAACCAGAATGCATTTTCCATCCTCTTTTGGAACCCCCAAAGTTAACACCTCGGATATAGCCGGCCCGATCTGCATTGGGGGAAAATTTACAACACAGAGAACCAATCTGTCTTTAAGTTGTTCCTTTGTATAGTTTGCCACAAGCTGAGCGCAGGATTTTTTAATTCCTATCTCTTTATCAAAATCAATTTTCAGCTTATATGATGGGTTTCTTGCCTCAGGAAAATCCTCGACTTCTATAATCCTGCCTACCCTTATATCCAGCTTTTTAAAATCCTCAAATGTTGCCATAATAAAAAACATTTGATAAAATATTAAAAAACTTACGCCGCCGGAAATGACTATAAGACAAAAAAATGCAGTAGTCATGCCTTCCTGGCAGCTGCCTTGAACCATTTAAGCCATTCAATATAAACCCTCTTGGGGTCTGTTGCTCCTGTTTCATTTCTTACGTTCTCAGAGATAAGATGGAACTTTGCATTGGATTTTACAACCCATTCAGCCTCAATAAGCTCCGGCTTCTTGAGCTTCTCGGAAACCTCAATCATGGTCTGTTTTATTTTCCCCCTGAGATTGATGTTTTTCCAGACAGCATCCCAGTTTCCTGCCCATTCCTTTACATAACTTGAAATTCTGTTCAGTATTTCTGATTCCCCGTTCACAAATGTGTCTGTTGGCTTCAGCTTGTCTTCCTTTCCTGAATACTCCATAAGATATACAAACCCGCCCTCTTTCAGGGGGTCCTTTGACCACTCTTTCCTTACCTCTGTTATTTCTGTGATTCTCCTGAACCTGTGCAGCCCGTCTGCAGACCTCAGCGACTTGCATATGGGTATTATATCTGTTGCCTTGAATGATGTTGGAGGAACACCCAGATCATTCACAACCCTGTCATACACTCCGTATGCTGATTCTCCGTGTATGGTTCCTGCCACCACATTTGACAGTGCCCCGATTCTCATGGCTTCGTAAAGCGCCTTTGCCTCCACAGACCTTACCTCACCAACAATGAGTGCAGAATCCCCGAGCCTGAGCGCTGTTCTCAGCGCCTCATCAGCAGGCATCTCTGTTTCAACCCTTGTTATAACAGACCTTGATTTCAGGCTTTCCACATTATAGTTCAGTTCCCTGAGCTGATTTACAGGAAGCTCAAGTGTATTGTGTGCAAGTATATTGTTGCATATAAAATTTTCATAACCTGGAACGGAGAAGTCATACACATAGCAGGGTTTTCTGTAATGTTTTACCTCCTTTACTTTGTCCCAATAAATATCAGAATTGGCAAGCTTTGATATTGTTTCTCTAAGCCCGGATTCGCTTTCAGGTATTTCCTTCAGCAGCCTCTTCAGTTTTTCCCTTCCTATATTGTTTCCATGGGTTATATAATCATGTATATTAAATCCATTGCATACTTTTGCAAGTTTAAGCTTAAGGCTGTATGATAAAGGAACAATATCACTGCTATCGTGTGTGGACGTTTTTGAACATATTTTTTCAAGCCTTTCTTTTTTGAATCGCTGCAAGAAACCAATACTGTTTTTGAACAGCTTTAATGATTTTAAGGAGCTTATGCTGCTGCGCCATGTTCTGTCCCTTTTCTTTAACCCCCCAATCCTTAAAATTATGCCGTGACCCAGCAGAAGGGTCTGCACATCCCTTAGCATGCCTTTAGAACAAACGGAGAGTATTATTTCCTTGTCAGACACACAACCATCCCCGCTGAAAAGACCCTTCAAAACCCAGCTAATCTGCTTCATTGACAGTCTATGAACCCATGGAGGTATGCGTTTTGTATAGGAATTGCCTTTCAGTTCCAGTACATCTTCCATAACTTTTTTCAATACAACAGAATTAATCATAATAGAAAACCCGTCTGAATGGATTTTTGTTGCAAGCCTGAACCTTTTTGCAATCTTTTTGCAGATGTTGCGCTCCTCCTTGCTGGAAACTGATAATATTACGGAATTTTTATCATAACATCCGTCAGCAAGCCACAAACCAATGAATGAAAGGAAGTCTTTATCCAGAGAGATTTCTGCAGGAATGGGTTTTGACTGAACCCTTGCTTTTATTTTCATATGACTGAACTCAACTTTTTTATTTGCGTTCCTGACTTTCATCATTATTTTTGCAGGAATTATGTTATTTTTCTTCCAGTAAGAAATCATTGACCTGGAATATCCTGTTTTATTTCCGAGAACCTTCAGATAATTCCAGTTTTCTTTTATAAATTTCCTGATACCTTTGCCTGTTATATAGAAATCCTTGATCTTTTCAAGATGGTTTATAAGGTTAATATGTCCTGCATGCCTATTCCCGAATCTTAGTATGCGCGGTGTGGCAAGAAAACTGCCAACCTCTATGTCTTTTGCTTTTACAGGTACAATATCCCCGTTCCTGCCGAGTGTAAATAATGAGTGATCACAAGTAACCTTTATATCCCTCCCTGTGGCTGTTTTTATAATGTACATATCTTTCTCTATTTTATGTCTGATAAATCTGCTTACAGGTGCAAGTACAACCTTACCGTTTTTATTCACTGCAAAAACTTTTACTTTTTTCGGGTTTGATGCAAGAATATCCCTTCCCAGCAGGGTTTCACTTTCATATTTTTCAATCATTTCATCAACAAGCTGGCCTACAGTTCCGGTTTTCATTTCACCTCCATTCTGATATACAATTTCAGCATCACCAGTAACACTGTCCTCTATTGTCACAATCCTTACCTTTGGAAGAATCTCAAGCATCATTGCGCTCAAAACAGAGGTTTTTCCCGCGCTCCTGCCGCCTGCCACAAGCATGGAAACAGAGCCATCGATAAGGAAGGAGAGCAGGCCTGCAGCCAGCGGGCTTAGCATCCTGTTCTTTATGAACAATGGCAGTGTCCATGGGCTGTCCCTGTGCCTTCTTATAGCAAAGCCCAGCCCATCAGGAGAAAGCGTTCTTGTTATTACCGCAAACCTGGCTTTGCCCCCAGGTATTGCAACATCTGTATCCAGCACAGGGTTTGCCTCGTCAAGAGGCCTCCCGGACTGTATCCTTAATCTGGTTGCCCATGCCTCAGCATCCTCCTTTGTTGGTATCAGGTTTGTTTTGCATTCCTCCCAGTCCTGGTGGTATATAAGAATGGGCTGCCTCTCCACAGGGGAATTTATGTAAATGTCCTGCACCTTCTCATCAGTGAGAAGAATCTCAAGAACACCCAGGCCTGCGGTGTATCTGGTAAGTATGGAGGCAAGCTGGTCAAGCTCCCTGTTTGAAAGGGAAACCCCGCTCTGCTCAGCCATTTCCCTTACCATGTCCCTTCCTATGTTGTAGAAAACCTCCCTTACCTTTTCCGAACGCACAAACTCTGCAGCCCTTGGCCTGTGCGCGGCCATGTACCTTCTTGCCATGTCCAGAACAGTGTATTTTTCTTCAGGAAGCATAAACTCCGGAGGCAGCGCATGATAAAAATTCTCTGCGCTTTCTGTAAGTCTGAATATCTCTATCTTGGTATCCCCAACCCTGTACCTGTCAACAGATTTTGCATTCTCCGGAGGCGTTATCATGTATTTTGTGAGCATGAAGTTCGGCCTTACATTCGGGGTGAATATCTGCCTGTAAAGCGTTCTGTCCCCCATATGGTAACCGGAAATATGCGGCTTCGCAATTTTTATGAGTTTTGTTCCCTCAAGCTTTTCCTTCATGACATACAGAACATCCTCCAGGAAATGCTCAAAACACCTCTGGTATTCCCTTGTTTTTGCCCTTTTCATTTTGACTTTTATGAACCTTATCTCTCTCAGTATCTCAACATATGCACCAACAGGGTCTCTCCTCATAAGCTCCAGCACTATGTAATTAAGCCTGGAATTCCATTCAGGGTAAACCCTCCTGCATTTTTCCGAAACCCCTACAGAAAGCAGCTTTTCCCTGAGAATAAAATCAATAACATTGGCTATCTCCACAAGCATCTTTGTCTGGTTATAGTCATAGTCATACTCTCTTGTTCCTGCCAGAACCACTTCCGCAACATCCTTAACTTCCAGAATCTTGTCAATCACGGATGCCATGCACTGGGGAAAATCCTCAATAGAAGACCCGTACATACATCCAAGACAGTTTATTCTGATTCTTCTCTTGTCTTCATCATACTGGTAATCACAAACAGCCATAGTCACCCCAATCAGCTGCCTGTGCATAGCTGTGATGCACAGGGCACATTATAATATTTATTTTCGGCTAAATAAAGTTTTTAACCCATCCAGGACAAATAATAAACAGGAAGCAGCCAAGAGGACAGGTTTGATGCTATGCCGGTTTTTGGAAAAAGCACGCCAAAGAGAACTATCCGCTCAGTAATAAACGAGCTTGTTGACAGAACCAATACAAACACGCAGAGACTCAGGATACTTGAACAGGATATAAGAACACTCAAAACAAGAACGAACTCTATTGAAAAAAACACACTGAACCAGACCAAGAAGATAAACAGCACGCTCTCCAAGTTTGAGGCCAAGCTCACAAAAACAGAGGACAGGATTCTTGCTCTGGAGAGAACAATAAAGGAAATGGTTAATGAAATCAAGAGGCTGGCAACACTCCCCAAGGTAAAGGAACTTGAAGAGCTGATAGAAATCTACAATCCCCTGAAATCACAGTTTATAACAAAGGAAGAAGTTGAAAGGATGATAGAGAGAAAAAGAAGATAGCAATTAATAAAGGAAAAACCAAATAATATATAATGTAAACAACCCAAAACATGCGGTTGTTTTATACTGTGAGTGTTATGGTTTCCCTGCCCTTTTTAAAGAAAGAAGCGAAAAAACCCTCCGGAGCGCCAGCCCCTGCTGGAATCCCCACGCAGAGGGTTGTAGAACTTTCTTCTGAAGGCATGTCAGAACCGGAGATAATAAGGGTTCTCAAAAAGGAGGGATACTCACCAATGGAGGTTGACAAAGCAATGAAGGAGGCACTGAGAAGCAGCGCTGTAAGGGCTGCAGCAGGACCCCAGCCTCCCTTTGAACCAAGGAATCTGCCTCCCCCACCACAGAGGCCGCAGCCAAGATTCCCGCAGGAACCTGCCCCAGCACCGGCAGAGCCCCAGGAAAAAAGGAGAATATTCCCGGAGGAACCACCAGAGCCAGTGCCGGAGGAAAGGCAGCCAGCTCCTCCCCTTCCGGAAGAGAGAATGGGCCCGCCATCAGAGGCAGAACTCCCTGAACTACCTGGCATGGAGAAGCCAAGACCAGCTGCAAGGCCATTGCCGCCGCTGCCAGGGGAAGAGAGATTTGAAGAGGAAATACCGCACATACCAGCGCCAACACAAAAACCAAAAAGGTCAAAGGCAATGGAAAGAAGGAGAATGTTTGAGGAAATAGCAGAGGGCGTGGTTGAGGAAAAATGGGACAGTTTTGAAAAGTATATTGATGAAATACACAAAAAAATAAGGAGCCTCAGAAAAAAGGTAAACTATCTTGAAGAGATTATAGACAAGATACAGTCAGAAAGGGCATCCGAAATTGAGGAAATAAAGGCAGCCATAGAAACATACAAAACATCCATTAATGAAATTTCTGCAAGAATGGAAGGCGTTGAAAAGGCAGTAAGAGACAGCCTGACACCCATGATGCAGAGCGTGAGAAGCCTGTCAGATGCTGTAAAGGAACTGAAGAAGAAATAAGCAAAGCACAGATTCTATAGCCCATTCCTGATTTTTTCAATGCCTGGGCATGAAAAAACATTCCTGAACATGAACACCGTCCTGAAAATTCCTGTGAGAGGCCATTTCTGCAAACCATGGGCCTGTAATCATATATGCTGCATTTGTAATGATTTCCCTCTTTTTTCAGGAATATGCATGCATTGTTTTTCTGCCTGATATATTTGCCATCCATGAATTCGTTTTTTCTGTAGCCAAGTCCTTCTATTCTTTTGATATCTTCTTTGCTGGGCTCAATCTTCAGTGTGCAGCACTTACCGCACATAAGGCATTCAAATCTGCCTGCAGTCCAGTCCCTTCTGCTTCCGGAAACATAGCCCTGCATATTCTGTTTAATATTGGCAAAGAATTAAAAAAATATCAGCTGGGTTTTTCCTCTTTCTTTTCCCCTTCCCCTGTGCTTCTGCTAAGCACAGCCACAACCACAACTATCACAACTATAAAGAATATCACTGTCCAGAGGTCTGAGTTGAATGCAACAGAGCCCCACTGAAGGCCAAACGGCGTTGCACCAAACACCATAAGGAAAATCACAAACAGCACTATCAGCACTATAACACCCTTTGTCCATGTCCAGCTCTCAAAATCCTTTATTCCTATAAGTCCCAGTATTATTATCAGGAACAGCACCACTGTGGCAATCGCAAGAAACACACCTGATGTGTTAACAAGGAATGTATAGAATATGCTTCCTGTCCAGCTTGAGTAAAGCATTACAAAGAAAGCGATTATGATTGAAATCAGGCCAATCGGTCCTTTCTGGAGCCTGTCCCTGGCAACATACATCAGAACCCCGTACACTATTGCCAGTGCCAGCAGAAAGGGAAACAACAGCTGGAAGAACTCCATCCTTACAAGATTGTTAATCATCTCAGTAAGTACTGCCATATAATATTTTTTGTTGCGTTAAGTATATAAATATTAATTTGTGCATTCAGAGAAAAAATACAGGCAATCAGCGCTTTTCAGAGCCCTTTCCCTTTTTCCTCAGGCCCCGGCTTTTCTTTCCTGCAGATGTGAGCCCCCTGAATGTCCTTCCCCTCTTTCTTGCAGCCCCTGCAGCAGCCCTGTCTTTTTTTATTGAGGGATGGTTCGGGTCAATCATTATGCACTCAAACCATTTGCTTACCCCGTCCTGCCCCACAAAATAAGAATTAAGCACCTCCAGATTGGGAAATTTCCTTGCTGCCTTCTCCTCTGCAACCTGCTGCTTTGACTTGTTCAGCGTGAAAAATCTGCCTGCCCTTTTTGGAACCCTGCCTCCTCCCGGCTTTGGCCTCTTTCTTCTGCCTTTTTTAACCCTGACTCTTACAATCACAAATCCCTGCTTTGCCTTATATCCAAGCCTTCTTGCCCTGTCCAGCTTTGTGGGTCCCTCTATCCTGCTAACCACAGGCTCTCTTCTCCACTCTATTAGTCTCTGTCTCATGATGCTTTCCCTGCCCTGGAGAATTTTTTGCTCCATACTATCAGATAATGTAATGTATTTAAATATTTATATTCACAATATGCAAATATAAATCAGAGCTAAATATGGAGGT
>JAFCEK010000038.1 GCA_017609225.1 Candidatus Aenigmatarchaeota archaeon
AATATATTACTAATTATATATAAAATAAATTATATTTAATAAAATATATTATATGAAAAATTAATTAAAATAAATATTATATAAAATATATTTTATATTATATATTTAATCTCCCCCATAAAAAACATTTATATATCAGAAAATCTATAATATAGCAGTCATTTGGCTCTCGTAACGTGAGGGTTGAGGCGAAATTTGACGGGGCTTGATATGAAGGAAAAGCAGATAGTACTTGACCTGTTTTTAAGAGACAAGCCAGCCAAAATACTTCTCGGTCTCAAAACCTCAAGGGACTCTGTTTATGTAACACTGCTCTCAAAAGAGGCAGACTGCACCTATGCCCATACCATGAAAATCCTTAATTTTCTCCATGAGCTGGGCATAGTTAAATTTGAGAAAAAAGGCAGGATAAAGAGGGTTATTCTCACGGAAACAGGCTGGGACATAGCCAATGGAATGGAGGCATTTTTCAAAAAAATTATCCAGCTTGAAAAAAACCTCAAGAAGTCCCAGAAAAAACCCAGAAAAAGAAAATAGTGCTGCCGGCTTCAGCATAATGAGCATAATGTGATTCCATGCCAGGAAAAAAACAGAACAAACCCAAAACCCGCGCATCAAAGGAGGAAACAGGAAACAGCTTAATGGAAACACTCAGGGGCCTTGAAATGGCGCTGTTTGACCCGAAAAGCATTTACTCCGGCCTCAGAAAGCTTATGGAAACCGAGTTCTAGAGCATTCTAACACATCCAGACACCATACCTTTAAAAGCAGTTACCCCACTAATAAATATGGAAAAAATTATTCTTGTTGATGAAAATGACAATGAGACCGGCACAGAGGAGAAAATAAAGGCACATAAAGAGGCAAGGCTCCACAGGGCATTTTCCATATTCATTTTCAATTCCAAAGGAAAGCTACTCATTCATAAAAGAACAAAAACAAAATACCATTCCGGAGGGCTCTGGACCAACACCTGCTGCAGCCATCCAAGACCCGGGGAAGCCACAGAGCAGGCAGCGCACAGAAGGCTGAAAGAGGAGATGGGATTTGACTGTGATTTAAAGGAGATATTTACCTTTATCTACAAAAAGCAGTTTGAGAACGGACTTACTGAGCATGAGCTGGATCATGTTTTTCTCGGGAAATGTGATGCAGAGCCAGACCCGGACCCTGAGGAGGCAGAAGAATGGAAATGGGCTGATACTGAAGAGCTGAAGAATGATATGAAAAAAAACCCTGATAAATACACATACTGGTTCCGGCTCTCGCTTGAAAGGGTGCTTGATGCATTTGCCAGAAGTGGTTGAATGAGCTGCATATTCTGTGAAACAAGAGATGCAGACAATGTTTACAAAACACAAAATTTCCTTGTTAAAATTGGCAGGGCAGTGATTGCCCCGGGCCATGTTATGATAATACCAAAGGAACACTATCCCTGCTATGGTGCGCTGCCGGAAAAACTTGTTCCCGAATACCTGGAGCTGAAAGAGCGTGTAACAAGGATTATAACAGAAAAATTCTCAAAGCCCTTCCTGCTTGAATACGGGATATGGGGCCAGACAGTAAACCATGCGCATATCCATGTTATACCAGCCAGAGGGCCGGGATATGAAGTAAAAAGCATAATGCAGGAAATGGCGCTGCCAAGCGGCATAAGGCATGAGCAAGCTGACATGAAAAGATTAAAGGAGATTTACATCTCAGAAGGCGTTTATGGCAGCATTGAGGAAAACAGGAGAATGTTTGTTTTTCATGTAAGGGATGTTCCTGATGACAAAAACTGGCTGCATCTGAAATACAGAGGCTTTTTTATGTATAAGAAAGGCCTGAAGGGTGTAGGCACATGGAAAAATATGTCTGAGGAGGACAAAAAACTGGACATAGCCAAAAGAAAGGAAACAGAAAGGATTCTTGAAAACGCCTTTCCGGAAAGTGAGGATTAAGGCGAAATTTGACTTTTTCCTGGTTTTCAAGAAATGCTGTATTGTTTTTGATGTGTTTTTTTGCCATGAAACCCGGCTTCCCAGCCCAAAATATGCCAAAAACCATATTTTTGGCATATATGCTGCCGCATTGTGCTGTTTTTGTGAAAATGTCCGAAAAGATACATTTTCGGACATATTTATTAGTGGCTGAACCAACTATATATTGGCATGAATGCTGAATAGAGGGTCAAATTTCATCTGAACACTCACCTGTGATAATATGAAATACATAGGAAGAGACGGGCTTATAAAAATGGAAGGCAGTTCGGCTGTTATTTTTAAAGATTCCGGGGTTCATTTCGGAAGAATCCATAAAGAAGGGAATAAAATATACATAGGGCTGGAACCCCTTCAGGAAGGACAGAAGATTGGAATTCATAGGAAAGATGATAGTAAAGCGCCTGTAAAATATATTGTAAGGCTGGAGGATGACTTGAATGCCCAGGAAGCTGCCAAGGTTTCTGACGCCAATGGAAGTTGAGGCAATGCTTGAGGCATCAAAGGACAGCCCAAGGGATAATCTGCTGCTGAAATGCCTTTTTTACCTGGGTTTAAGGAACTCTGAGGCACAGAAGCTGGATATAGGGGATATTGACCTTATAAACAGGACAGTCAAGGTGGTCTCAGGCAAGGGAGGAAAGGACAGGTATGTTCCCATACCCACAGATGAGCTTGTGGAGGAGCTGAGAAAGGCATTCAGGGGAAGGGAAGAGGGCAGATTATTCAATATATCTGACAGGCATATAAGAAGGGTTGTGAAGAACTATGCTGTTAAGGCAGGCGTCAGGAAGCCTTCAGAGGTGCATCCCCACACATTAAGGCATTCATATGCAACGCATCTCCAGAACCAGGGAGTTCCGCTTAATGTTATTCAGAGCATGCTCGGGCATGAGAGGATAGAAACCACCACTATTTACACTCATCTGGGGCTTGAGAGGGCAAGAGAGCTGGTTGAGAAGGCATTCAGGAAGGAGTAAGGTCAAATTTCATTCCAATTCTCACTTTTTGCCTGAATTTTTTTGCGGGATTTTGAAATTTTTATATTTTCTATTATATACTTTAAAAAATATTTATTAATTAATATCTTTTACAAAATATTTTATTAAATATATCTTTTATTTTATATATTATTAATAATATTTATTATAATATATATTCTATATTATATAATTAATTTTTCAAAAAGCTGTGAGTTTTCGCCTGAAATTTGACTTCCCTGCCCGGGTGTGCTGGAAATTAAAACAGGCAGCAAGAGGGCATTTTTTCTTCCAAATTTCTGCTTTAAGCCAGAAATTCCATATTTAAGCCAGCCATGCAAATAATAAATATTGTTCTTCTAAATAGGAGGTATTGTATGATAATAGAGGCAAAGAATGAGGCCGCTGAACCTGCAGCAAACCCGGCACCTGAAACAGCACCTGCGGGGGGAAAGAGCAGGAAAAAACTCTATGCAGGCATTGTGATTATAATAATCATAATAGCAATAGCCGCCTACTATCTTCTTGCAGCAGTGCCGTCTTAGTTTTTCCGGCGCCTGTTTTTTATGTTGAACCAGAGAAAGCCATTGTTTTCAAACAATGGATGTATGGTTCTGGTTCAGCAGCTGTTGCCTCGCCAAGAAAACCGCCGGCTTTAGTCAGCGGATATACGGAGGCAATATTATTTTGATTTTTCTATTTTTAATGCTCCTGATATTTAAGAGGGCATTCACAAACATAAAGAGTGAGAGCAATGTCTGTATGGCTTTACTCCATGGGAAGCGTATTTATTGTAAGCCTTATATCACTTGTGGGCATAGCAACCATATCCATCAGGATGGAGAGCCTGCAGAAGATTCTTCTTCTCCTTGTTAGCTTTGCAGCAGGCGGGCTTTTAGGCGGGGCATTTATCCACCTGATACCTGAAGCCTTTGAGGAATTCGGGTTTGGCGCAAACATATCGCTTTATGTTCTTGCAGGAGTGGTTGCATTCTTTATCCTGGAGAAGATAATACACTGGAGGCACTGCCATGTGCCAACAAGCAGGCAGCATCCACATCCTCTTGCCCTCATGAACCTGCTGGGTGATGGTGTCCATAACTTCATTGACGGCCTTATTATAGGAGCCAGCTATCTTGCAGGCATACAGCTTGGCATAGTCACCACAATAGCTGTGATACTGCATGAAATACCCCAGGAAATAGGCGATTTCGGCGTGCTTGTGTACGGCGGCTTCAGCAGAAAGAAGGCGCTTTTACTCAATTTCCTTACAGCCCTTACTGCTGTTCTTGGCACTGTTTTGGTGCTTCTGCTCGGAAACATTGAAGGCATGGCGAACTTTCTTGTTCCCTTTGCAGCAGGGGGATTCATATACATAGCGGGCTCTGATCTCATACCAGAGCTGAACAAAAGATGTTTTGTTTTCAAAAATTCAGTTACACAGCTTGTGATGCTGGTTCTGGGCATGGCTGTGATGTATTCGCTTACACTTCTGGGATAAACCAGTGCATCCAAAGGGTTTAAATTTCTTTCTGCTATTTGTTTGTTTATGGTATATGCTGTTATTGGGTTTGAAAACGGAAAAAATCAATACAGTACAGGGTTTGTGGACTGTTTAAATAGCCAGAATGCCCTGCATAATATCCAGCGCATTGAGATTGGATGCCCTGATGATGTTGATGTCTGGTTATGTAAAAGAAACAGCAGGATAAATAATATTATTAAAAGTATGATAAAACCGGGAAGGCAGTACTCTCTGGTAATAGGAGAGGTTACTGATGGCAGGGTTTTACTGGAAATTGAAGATTCATCAAATACAGCTTCTGATTATCATGACCTGTGTTTTTTAAAGTTTTCAACCCATAATCCCATTCATTAGTTCATGAATTCATAGAGCCAAAACCTTTATAAACCCTTAAATGTCACTATTATATAGTGAATATTAAATGGGGTTAAGTATGGGCAGAGTATCTGAATTAACAAGGTATAGAATTAAGCTTTTTTTAGTTCCAGAACTTGGAAGATATACAGAACCGGGAACACCAGAAACCGCTATTATAACAGCCAGCAGTCCTGAACAGGCGCTCTCAACGGTTCTTATCAACATACTGGGAGTTCCCAAGTATGTATATACCAAGTGCAGGGATGATGGGCTGATAGATGATATTGTGAAACCTGAAAAAACATTTGACCCAAAGGACCTTTATGTTGATTTTCTTACACAGCACTATCTTAACAGGGACCTTGGCAACAGAAGGGCTTTCAAGCCCGAGGAAATTGAAAGTTTCTATAAAAGACACAGGATTTCCGGAAAGCCGGGGAGCAAAAAAACCAGGAGCCAGATAAAGAAAGACCTCAGACAGAGATTAAGCCATTACAAATTAAGAGTGCTGAGATATATTATTGAAAGAGAAAATCTTCAGGAAAAATTTGAGGCATACAAACAAAAAGTAAGAGGAGAAAAACCCGAAGATGGAATAGAACTTATTGGAGATGCAGGGCCAATGCAGCCAGCACCCGCTCCTGCAGATGAAGGCCCGTTTCAGGATCACAAGCCAAGAATGAGGCCAAACAGATGGAGAAATGCAAGGAGACCAAGAAAACAAACACCCGCAGGCCAGCTTTTGCTTTTTTAATCTATTTAAACCCTGAATACAAGAAACCACTATGGGAAAAATCAGGGGGCTTGTTACTGCAGTTATTGTGTTTCTCTTAGTTCTGGTTCCGGTAATGTTCAATATTTTCGCGGAGCTTTACTGGTTCCAGTCGGTTGGATATGAGTCTGTTTACCTGACCATGCTGCTAACCAGCATATGGGTTGGAGCGCTGTTTTTTGCTGTGTTTCTTGCATTCAGCATGCTTAATATCAGGATTGCAAAAAGGATTTCCCTTGGAAAGGGGAAAAAGAAAACAAAAGCCCAGGACAGCTTTTTCTGGATTATTGCATTTATTGTTTCCCTTGTTGCAGGCATTGCCTCAGCGAACTGGCAGGCAGTTCTCATGTTTCTGAATCCAACAAGCTTTGGCGCTGCTGACCCTGTCTTCGGGCTGGATATAGGATTCTATGTGTTCAGCCTTCCGTTTTACCAGCTTCTGGTTAATTTTTTCCTTGCGCTTTTCATATTCAGCCTGATATTCAGCTTCATTGCCTACATCTTATATCCCCTGAAAAGAATAGCTGTGGAGGAAGCAGAAGAAATTGAGTCCAGGGCAGCATATGGCATTGATTTCTCCGCCATGCAGAAAAAAATCATACCCCATATAAGCGTGCTGCTTGCACTGGTTTTCTTCACAATAAGCCTTGCCCTTAATCTTGCCCAGTACAGTGTGCTTTTCTCATACAATGGGGTTGTTCATGGCGCAGGCTATGTTGAGATAAACATAATGCTTCCAGTGATTATGATTCTTGCAGCTATATCAGTTGTTATAGGCATTCTGTTCCTTGTTAACATAAGGGCAAGGAAATGGAGGATTATCAGGGACTCGGTTATTGTGTTTGTGGTTATTGCTGTTCTTGGCATAGCAGCAATGGGAATTGTCCAGTCGCTTGTTGTGAAGCCGGATGAATTCAATCTCCAGAGCCCCTACATACAGAGAAACATAAACAGCACGCTTGCAGCATACAAGCTGGAATCAATGGACAGCATGATATTCCCTATTTCATACAATCTCACAAAGGAGGATATACAGAAAAACAATGAAACAATAAGCAATATCAGGTTATGGGACTGGAGGCCACTTATGTCCACATACAACCAGCTCCAGCTGTTCAGGACATACTATGATTTTTATGATGTGGATATTGACAGATACAGGCTGGACGGGGAGTACAAGCAGGTCATGGTTTCAAGCAGGGAGCTTAATGTTGACAACCTTCCCGGGCAGGCAAGAACATGGGTGAACAGGCATCTTGTCTATACCCATGGATACGGGCTGGTTATGAACCCTGTGGACAGGGTTTCTGAGGAAGGCCTGCCCGAATTCTACATAAAGGACATACCACCCGAATCAGATTATCCCGCACTGGATATAGAAAGGCCTGAAATATACTATGGGCAGGAAAGCACGCAGTATGCAATAGTCAATACAAACACAGACGAGCTGGACTATCCAAGCGGTGACAGGAACATATACACAAAATACGCAGGACCCAGCGGCATACAGCTTGACTTATGGAAAAAACTCATCTATGCAGTGAAATTCAGGAGCGTTGAGCTGCTTTTCTCAAACTCCATAACCCCTGAAAGCAGGCTTCTGATGTACAGGGACATAAAAACAAGAACAGGAACCATTGCCCCCTTCCTTGCATTTGACCCTGACAGCTACATAGTGGTTTCTGGAGGAAGGCTTTACTGGATCAGTGATTCCTTCACAGCCACAAACATGTATCCCTATTCAGAGCCTTCCGAGAACTATATGTTCAACTATATCAGAAACTCTGTGAAGATTGTTACAGATGCATACACAGGAGAGGTTAATTTTTATGTTATTGAGCCTGAGGATCCCATAATACAGACATACATGAAGATATTTCCCGGACTGTTCAGAAACTTCCAGGAGATGCCTGAGGATTTGAAATCGCATATAAGATATCCTGAAAGCTTCTTCAATCTCCAGGCAGAGAAATATGCCACCTATCACATGAAAGACCCGAGGGTTTTCTATAACAAAGAGGACCTCTGGGTTGTTCCTGATGAGATATACAGGGGAAGCAGGCAGAAGATGAGCGCATATTATATCATAATGAAGCTTCCAGAAAAAGAGAAGGAGGAATTCATACTTATGATTCCATTCACGCCAAGAGGCAAGGAAAACATGGTTGGCTGGATGGCTGCAAGATGTGATTTCCCTGATTACGGGAAGCTTATTGTTTACCAGTTCTCAAAGCAGGAGCTTACATACGGGCCAATGCAGATAGAGGCAAGGATTGACCAGGACACTGAAATATCCCAGCTGATAACCCTCTGGAGCCAAGCAGGCTCCAGCGTGATAAGAGGCAACACGCTTGTTATCCCTGTTGAAAACTCAATAATATATGTGGAGCCCCTGTATCTTGAAGCAACAGAAAAGGGGACATTACCCGAGCTGAAGA
>JAFCEK010000039.1 GCA_017609225.1 Candidatus Aenigmatarchaeota archaeon
AAGCAACTTCTTGATTTTCTGTTCAAAACATTCTATGCACACCAGTACAGAGACCTGTCAGCCCTGGAAAAAATCCTGGACAGGGTTTTGGCACAGCTTTCTGATTTCAGATTTATAACATCCGGAGCAGAGAAACCAGAACAGGAAAACCCCTTCAGGCCTGCAAAGGACCTGCTGAAAAAAGAAAAACAAAAACTGAAGTCCACAAGAATTGGAAAAAGGGTTTCAGAACTTTATATTGACCCCCTGACAGCAAACTATTTCATAAAAAACCTGGAGAAAGCAAAAACAGAGGGTGCATCCCATTTTTCACTGCTCCATCTGATATCAAACACAATGGAGATGAGCCCCAAGCTGAATCTGAGGAAAAAGGATTTTGAGGAGATAAATGAGCTGCTTGCCAGGGAGGAAAAAACACTCCTGGACAGGCCCCCAAACCCCTGGAACTTTGAATATGATGATTATCTGCGCTCAATAAAAACCGCGATGCTTATTAATTCCTGGACAGAGGAATCAGGGGAGGATTACATACTGGATGAGCTTGGGGTAACTCCAGGGGAGCTGAGGGCAAGGCTTGAAATAGCTGACTGGCTCCTTTACTCCATTCAGGAGCTTGCACTCCTGCTGGGACATATGAACATGCTGAAAACTATAAGAAAATCCAGGCTAAGAATAAAATACGGGGTCAGGGAGGAGCTGCTGCCTCTGGTAAGACTAAAGGGCATAGGCAGGGCCAGGGCAAGGCAGCTGTGGCAGTCGGGAATAAAATCCATAAAAAACCTCAGGGATGTTCCCCTAGAAACCCTGGAAAGGGTAATTGGAGCAAAAACAGCAAGGGACATTAAAGACCAGCTTGGCGAATTAAATGAGGATGCTTAAAGACGGAAAGGTTATCCTGAATGAAGTTGAGATAGCAAAAAGATTCTGGAATAAGGCAAAGGGGCTTATGTTCAGAAGAGAGCTGCCTGAAGGCAGGGGCCTTCTGATGGTTTTCGAAAAGGAAAATGAGCCTGGAATCTGGATGCTTGGCATGAGATTTCCCATTGATTTGATATTCCTCAATGCCCAGATGCAGGTTATTGACATAAGAAAAAACATAAAGCCAATGAAGATAAACCCAAAATCCTGGAAGGTATATTTCCCGAAGGAGCCGGCAAAATATGTTCTTGAAGTAAGGGCAGGCTTCGCGGAAAAACAGAAAATAAAAAAACTGGATTTTTTGGAGCTTGCTGAGTAACTACCACATTATTACTACATCTCTGCAAATACCCAACCATTTGTTTACATCATCAGTAAATCTTTTATACTGCCTTCTTAGACGCTCCTCGCTCATTTTTGGTTTTTCCCTGAAGTGTTTTTTCAGGAACCCGGGCATAAAATAACTGATAGCATGCCTGAATTTGGTTGAAACCCAGTCCATAATATAATAATTAACAGTCTGAGCTCCATAATACAGGAAAAGACCACCATCCCAGTTAGCTATCCAGTCACGCGGAGTTCGCATCCTGTTGCGGAAAGGTATTTCAGCAACATAAAAACCATTGCCTATTGGTTTTCCCCTTCTGCTATAGAATCTTAGTGCATTCTTGACAAACTCTTCCCTCATCTCTGTTTCTTCGCCCCCTTCACCAAATTTCCCTATAGCAACAACATTCTCTGCACCCAGAAGGCTGAACTCATCATCATACATATCATGGAATGGCTTCTTTACAACAGTACCGCCGCTTGTAAATCCTGTCAACTCATTACCATCCCATATAAGTTCACTATAACTTGATAAAGGAGATTCTCCATTGTCCGGGTCCCATTTCCTGTATGCATATATCTCCAGCCTCTCACCATCATCCTTGTAAATAATCTCGTTTGCCTTTTTTCCGTCAAATGCACCCCCTCTGTATCCCATGCCATAAACATCTGTAATCAATTTAGTGAGTTTGTTATTTTGCAGTCCCCGCTGTACAGCATCTATTGTATCAGTCAATATATCATCTGCAATTTCGCCAAAGATTGAAAACGGCATTTTAATCACCTAATTTATGCAGCTGCCTTTAATCTTGCAAGGTCAGGTTTATATTCTGCAACCCTGTCAAACACAGGGTCTTTTACCTCGTTTCTTCTCTTGTAAACATACAAAGCCCCTTCATATGCCTGCCTTGCTGAAGGATCAAAATATGAAAGCTTTTCCAAGCTGTCCAGAACCATGGCATCAAATTCATCATGTTCCTGGTCGGTCGGCTTCAGGTATGCCTCCATAATCTCATGCACCTTTATATATGCCTGCACGCCTGCCTTCAGATAATCATCCAGTGTTCTGCCAAGAATGCCTGGAACAGCATCAATTCTTGGTATATATGCCGTTTTCCTGCCGTTTCTTTCCTCCCAGCGTCCCATAACCTTTCTGCTGTTAAGATAATCAGCATCAACCTCATTAACCTCAACACCGAATTCAGCTCCATGCACTATCCTTCTTACAGCATTAAGAACATATGCATTGTAAACCCTGGAAACAGGGCTGCCGTAAAGAATTTTTTTCCTTACATTTTGATACTTTCCAAGAGCCCAGTTCACAGCCTTCTGGATTCCCCAGTCAATTACAGGAACCCCTGTCCATTCTCCTGTTTCCCATGGCTTTGCCCTTGATTCAGGCTCTTTCAGCTGAACATTTTCATCATAAAGTTGCTGTTCTCCTTCCCGAAAATCTTTTATTTCAGCCATATTTATCAGAGCTCTCCTCCTCTTTTGTCTATATAAAGCCTGTTTATGCTTCTTTTCTCAAGTCTTTCTAACATCTGTTGAGCCCCTTCTCTGTACATAATTGTCACTAATAAATAGTGAAATATTAGTATTTATAAAGCTTTCGGTTGGCCGCTTTATGCTGTTTTTGCATCAAAAAACCCAAAAATTAGACATTTTCCCGCCCTTTCAGAGACAAATAATCACTGCTCCCCTTCAAAAACAATATATGCCCTTCAGGATGCTCGAGGCCAATGCCCAAAACATCACTGCTTTTTTCACTTACAGGATACCATCCCCTGGGAAAGCCTGGAAAATCTTCTTTAAGGTAAACATTTTTTTGCTTCCTTGCCCCTTCAACTGTAACAGCCATATTCCTCATCTGTCATTTAATTTTTAAAAAAATTAAACCTTTCCTAGCCTTTTCTCAAATCCAAGAACAATTAATGGGATGGCAGCACCCAGCACAAAACCCCCCAGCACATCAGGCAGCGTATGCACGCCCAGCGCTATCCTGGAACATGCAACCAGAACAGGAATTAAAAAGACAGGCAGTGCCTTTTTCCTTCCAACTGCTATGAAAATGCTTGTGAATACAGCAAACGCTGCAGCTGTATGGCCTGAGGGAAAGCTTGAATCAGGCATACAGTATGGATTGCACATATCAGCAGGGCATGGAACGCATGGCCTTTCCAGATAAACAAAGGTTTTAAAGCCCTGTGCTATAAGGAAAACAGCTATGATGCTGGGTATGAAAAAAACAAGAAACCGCTTTATATTTTTTCTTTTTTCAATTCCCTTAATCTTCATAACAAAGTAAAAAACAACAAGCAGCAGAGAAACAATTGCCCATAAAACAGGCTCACCTGCAAGCGTAATCAAATACCATACATTCATGCATCCCCACCTTCCATCTCCTCAAGAAGCTCCCTCTCCTCTGGCGTGAGTTTTGCCTTTACCTTTTGCAGCTTCTCCATATCATCCCTGCTTATATAGTTCTCAAGCTCATCATTCTCCTTTATATCCCTGCCTATGGTTACATCCTCCATTGAGAGGGCAACCCTTTGCCCTGCCGCAGCTTCCTGTATGTTTTCCCCCTCTGATTGTATCTCTTTTATTTCCCCTATAATTTTGTTTTTAAGCTTCAGCTTGTATCCCGGCTTTATAATGCCCTTAACAACCTCAATTCCGAATATGGCAGGATTTTTCTGCCTGAAAACAAAGCCCTTCAGAACCCTTATCCTCCCGGGATGCGTTACTGTTTCCAAAAGCCTCTGCTCTTCCCTTTTCTTTCTGTCCTTGACCCATTTTTCATATCTTTCCAGAAGCGTGTATATTACATTTGAACTGAACAATGCAACCCTGTTGTCCTTTGCAAGCTTTTCAGCATCCTTTGGAACATTCACATTAAATGCAAAAATAATAGGCTCTTCCAGACTTCTCATCTCAAGTATATCAGCCTTTGCAACATCACCAACAAGCGCCTTCCTTATGGGAAGTCCTATGCCATTGAGGGTTTTTATCAGCGCCTCCAGAGAGCCAAGCGTGTCAGCCCTTATCAGAACCCCTTCTTTCTCTGTTTTTATCTCAACCTCCTCAACCTCATCTTCCACTTCCTTTATGGCCTTTTCCAGGCCTTTTTTGCTGTTCACAGCCCTTAGAGGAGAGCCTGCCACCACAGCCTCAAGTCCGGGAGCAGCTATCTTTATGCCGTCTGCTGCTGATACAGAATCAACCTGCTGGAAATTCTTCTCAACCCTCAGCTCCTTGAGCGGTCTTGGCTTCAGCAGTGCCTTTACCCTTGTTGTTATGGTTTTTTCCCCTTCTTTCATGCTTGCAATAACTATGTAGTCGTTTTTTCTTATTTCCCCATCATAAAGAATTACATCAATTGTTGTTCCCAGTCCCTTGTATTCCTTTACCTCTAGAACAGTTCCCTTTCCCTCACCCTCAGTAATTTCCAGTCCCCTCTTCAGGTATTTCTGGCATATGCCTGCCAGAACCATAAGCAAATCAGGAATTCCCTCGCCTGTTTTTCCAGAAACAGGCACTATGGCTATCTGCTTTGTGTAATCAGAAACCCTGTCATATCGTTCTGCCTGAAGCCCCTTAGCACCAAGCTGTCCTATAACCCTGTACAGCTTTTCTTCCAGCTCATTCTGCGCCCTTTCGCTCTGCTCCCCAAAACTCTCCAGAAAGCAGGCATTTTCCTTTGGGTTCCATCCTGTGATGGTGTCAATCTTTGTCAGCGCCACAACAAAAGGAGTTTTGAACTGCCTGAGATAGTTTAAGCTCTCCTCGGTTTGGGGCTGGAATCCCTCATTCACATCCACCACAAGCACAGCCAGATCAGCTATTGCCCCGCCTCTTTTCCTCAGTGTTGTAAATGCCTCATGTCCGGGGCTGTCAATCCAGAGCAGCCCGGGAATAGTTAAATCAATCTTTAACCTGTTCAGCAAATCACCGCAAACCCCCACAAAAACATTAAAAGGAATATAGCTTGAAGATATATGCTGCGTTATCGCCCCAGGCTCCCCCTTGGCGATAGCAGTTCCCCTGATTTTATCCAGCAGCGTGGTCTTTCCATGGTCCACATGACCAAGCATTACAAGTATCGGGGAGCGTATTTTATTTTTCATAACTACCAACTGAAACAGTTATATTCATAATTTAAATCTTATCTCTAAATATATATCACACTGAGGGCTGATTATGGGCAATCATGATAAGATTGCAGTTCTAGATTTTGGGGGGCAGTATGCACATCTGATAGCTGAGCGCCTAAGAGATAACGGATTTTATGCAGATATATTACCCTGCGAAACACCTCCAGAAGAGCTAAAGGATTATAAAGGAATTATACTTTCAGGGGGCCCAAAAAGTGTATATGATTTGGATGCACCAAAGCCGGATATGGGAATTTTTTCTCTGGGAATACCTATAATGGGCATATGTTATGGCGCCCAGCTGATGGCAAAGTTATTCAAAGGTGAAGTTGAAAGAACAGAAACAAGAGAATATGGAAGAAGCATAATCAGAATACTGGCCAAAGATGAATTACTATCAGGGCTTGGTGATGAAGAAACAGTCTGGATGAGCCATGGTGATTCAATAACATGCGTACCAGATGAGTTTGATGTTCTCGCAAAATCCTATGATGATATTATAGCAGCTATATCTAACAAAAAAAACCGTTTTTATGGTATTCAGTTCCACCCGGAAGTTGAGCATACACCCAATGGCGGTCTGGTGATGGAAAATTTTGCAGGTTCCATATGCGGTTCTGCCAAATGCTGGACAGACAAGAACGACATAGAAAATGCTGTTAATGAGATAAAAAAGGAAGTTGGCAATAAAAATGTTGGTGTTTTAACAAGTTTTGGTGTGGATTCTTCAGTTGCAGCAAAACTCACACACATGGCTTATGGTGACAGTGCTCTTATACTGTATGTTTCAGGCCTTGACAGAAAAGGAGACAGTGAAAGGGCAAAAAAGCTGGCAAAAAAGATGGGAATAGAAAACCTTGTTATAATAGATGCCCAGGATACCTTTGTAGAAGCAGTTCAAACCCTTCCAGACCCAACAGACCCGCAGGCTAAAAGAAGGATAATTGGAGACAGGTATATAGATATTTTTGATTCAGTTGCCAGACAGAAAGGATGGGACCCAGACAAAACATATCTGGTTCAAGGAACCCTCTATACAGACTGGATTGAGAGTGGCGGGGGGGTTGGAAACAAGGCAGCCAACATAAAGGCCCATCACAATGTGGATTCAGAAAGGATTCGAAGTAAAAAGAAAAAAAGACTTGTTTTAGAGCCAAACAAATGGAAATACAAGGACGGCTCCAGAAGAAGGGCAAGGGCACTGGGACTTCCCAATGAAATAATTAATGCAGAGCCATTTCCAGGACCCGGGCTTGCTGTAAGAATGATAAACGGTGTATCAGTACCAGATAATGTGGAAGAAATATACAATGAAATAAATAAATATGCAAAACCGCATGGACTTAACGGATATATTGTTCCAATCAGGACGGTAGGCGTTGAGGGTGATGAAAGGGTTTACCTCAATCTTGCTGTGCTTACAGGAAATTCGGATTTTGAAACAAGGAGAAAGACATCTATTGAGATAGTAAAAAAGGTCAGGGGCATAGGAAGGGTTGCCTTCTCATTTTATGAACCAGACCAGGATGATTTGCTCCACATACAGCCCATGGAGTTTAACAAAGAAAATCTCAACCTGTTAAGAGAGATTGATTATTTTGTAAGGCAAAAAGTTTATAAAGCTATAGAGGGAATATCCCAGATGCCTGTTATACTTTTCCCTGGACCTGAAAACCCCTGGGTAGGTATAAGACCTGTCAGCACAATCAGATACATGACTGCAGCTCCTGTTGAATTACCTGATAAATTTGCACATGAACTGTCAGACAGAATAATGAGCGAATTTGGTTTGGGAGGCGTTGTTTTCGATGATACTGATAAGCCCCCGGGAACAATAGAATGGGAGTAGCTACTGATTATTCTAGCGGTTTTAATTCAAATGTAGGAGATTGTCCATAAACATCAGTTATTCCACCACCATTTCCCATTGCTCCAAACACAAGGTTACCGAAGCCATCATATTTTTTAATAGCTTCTTTTTCCCAGTCTTCCAAGGCATCTCCTTCCAAAAGGTTTTTTCTTACTTCTTCAATATGCTCTTTAGTCATATCTGAAACTACATTTCCAATAACCCTAACAGTCTGCTCTTCAGATACCCCAGAAAACTCTCCGTCAAGCAGTTCCATTCCCCTGAGATAATCAGTAACGCCTTCCAATTCTGTGGCAATTATAACATCTTGAAACACAAGGGGGCGTTGTGGCAGGTAAAGGGTAAGGCAGTATCTGTATAAAACACCCCCATTTCCTGATCTTCCATTTCCATCCAAACTATCGCCTCATGCCTAGAAGGGGAGGTATTCAGAAACCGCAGGGTTTCAAGGAAACCCTTCTATAATTAGTCTGTAAAATTAAAAAACTTTTCTATACTGGAGTAGCATATGTTTTTTAAACCCTGCTTGACAATATTTAAAAGATATTTTCTTTTTCTAGGCATAAACCTCCTGATGATTTGATGCATATGGCTCCATAGGTTCAGTGGATGTTTCCGCATCATTA
>JAFCEK010000040.1 GCA_017609225.1 Candidatus Aenigmatarchaeota archaeon
TAAAAATAATAAAAATATATAAAAATCAAGTGTTGACATGGATAAAATTTTCGCAAAACCTTTAAGGGTTCCCGAAGATGGAGAAAAGGTATATCAGTTAAGCAAGAGTGAAATAGAGAGAATACTGAGGATGAGGGGGCTGAGAACAGAACTACAGCCTGGTATGGGTGGAGAAAATCCCTGGGTTCTTGATGATCTTTTGAAGGAGTCTGAGCTTGTTTCAGTGGATTTGGCATTAACCTCTGCGTGCAACTTCAAATGCGGACACTGTTACAGACCGGATGAAGAATGGGGAAAACTGCTTCTTGAATGGGAAACCGTTTCAAGGGCTGTTAATGAAGCACATGAACTGGGAGTAAAATATTTTATTCTAACAGGTGGGGAACCCTTTATGTACAGGTCTGGTGGGCATGATTACTTTGATGTTGTTGATATGATAAGAGAAATGTGCGGTGATGATGTATATGTACTTACCTTTTCTGATGTTGCATTAATAGATAAAGAGAAAGCAGAAAAGCTTGCGGAAAGAAAGGTTGGCTTGTGCCTGAAAAGGGATACACTGGATCATGAGGTTCAGGATGGGATTGTAGGTGTCACTGGAGGCAGCAAGCAGATGGAGATGGGTTACAGGAATCTCTGGGATGCCGGTTATGGCTCTGATAAAGCGTTGCCTGTAAGCGTGAATAGTGTTCTCAGAAAAGGTGAATTTAATACTCTGGTGGGAATTATAGATCTTCATAGATGGGTAAGAACAAATGGAATGGAACATTCAATAGTTCCTATACACTATTGCGGTGAGGCTGAAACCGAAGACCAGAAATCTGGAATAAATCCATTAGAGGTAAAGGCAGCATATGACATAATAGCATATATGGATGGTGTTTTGTTTGGTGACCCATGGAATGTACATTCAGCATTTCCAAAAGACAAGACATGCAATAGGCCTACACGTGGTGTTCATATCAGAGCAACAGGAAATGTAACAAGCTGTTCAGAATCACCATTAATAGGACAGTATATTTTTGGGAATATCAGAGAAGAAGGCCTTGTAGATATAATAAGGTCTCAAAAATTTCAGGATTTCAGGAAGGAATTTAACAGGCGTGATGGAAAATATATATGCAATCCCAATGTTTGTGACCTTAATGAAAACAATTTATGCAGGGGTGGATGTGCAACAAGAAGTGCATACTCCATCCTAGACCCGGAAACCGGTCTTGTTGTTCCAAACACAGACAAAACAGCATACAGCCAAGGTAGAGAGGATCCGCTTTGTCCCGGATGGATTGTGCTTGCACAAAAACAGGGTGCTCTGAAAGAAGGTGTTTATGAAGAAACTGTTGATTATCTTCTTAAACAATCATATTTGGAACCTTCACTTACATCAGAAATCAGGGATGAGGTTGTAAAGAAATTCAATGATTTAAGGATTGGGTGATTGTTTTGAAACCCAAAAATAACATATCATGCAGTGATGGAAATAAATCCAAAAAGGTTTACATACCCATGGCGATTGATTTTATACATCATGGTCATCTTAACATAATTAATGAAGGAAAAAAACTGGGTGAAGTAATAATAGGACTACTTACTGATGAGGCAATTGCAAATTATAAGCGTGTTCCTTTGCTGTCATTTGAACAAAGAAAAAGGATTATGGAAAGCATAAAAGGTGTAAAAAAGGTTGTTCCTCAAGAAACATGGGACTATGTTCCAAATATAAAAAAACTAAAACCTGATTATTTTGTGCATGGAGATGACTGGAAAGATGGTGTGCAGAAACATATGAGGGAAAGAGTTATAAAGGCCCTTGAGGAAATTGGTGGTAAGCTTATTGAGCCACCTTACACAAAAGATGTATCTTCTTCTGTTTTGCAACAAAATATACGCGAGATTATTAATACACCCGAAGTAAGAATGAAGCAGTTGAGGAGACTACTCAATGTGAAACCACTTGTAAGGATACTGGAGGCACACAACGGACTTACAGGACTGATTGCAGAAAATACGAAAATAGTAAAAGATGGTGTTACAAAGGAATTTGATGGTATGTGGCTGAGCAGCCTAACCGACTCAACAGCAAAAGCCAAACCTGATATAGAATTTGTTGATTTAACATCAAGACTGAATACAATAAACCAGATAATAGACAGTACCACAAAACCTATTATTGTTGATGGCGACACTGGAGGTATAACTGAGCATTTTCCTTTCACTGTGAGGGCTCTGGAAAGATTTGGTGTGTCTGCTATCATAATTGAAGATAAGGTTGGACTTAAGAAAAATTCTTTGTTCGGCACTAATGTAAAACAAACCCAGGACACAATAGAGAATTTTTCACATAAGATAACAATAGGGAAGAGGTCCCAGATAACAAATGATTTTATGATTATTGCACGCATTGAAAGTCTTATACTAAAAAAGGGGTTGAATGATGCCCTTGAAAGGGCAAAAGCATATATTGAAGCTGGAGCTGATGGGATAATGATACACAGCAAGGAAAAGGATCCTAAAGAAGTTCTTGAGTTTTGTGCTGAATATTCAAAATTTGAAAAGAAGGTGCCTCTTGTTGCAGTACCTTCAACATACAATACGATTACTGAAGATGAACTTGTGTGCGCAGGAGTTAATATTGTCATATATGCAAATCATTTGCTGAGAAGTGCATATCCTGCTATGATTAAAACAGCGGAATGCATACTCCGAAACGGCAGGGCATACGAAGCAGAAGAATTCTGTGCTCCATTGAATGAAATTTTGAATTTAATTCCAGGGAGTAGATGAGTTATGAAAGCCATAATAATAGCAGCCGGACCTTCTAGTAGATTAATGCCATTGACAAAAAACAGACCAAAATGTATGCTTAGGATAAATGGAAAACCGATTATACAAAACATGATAGAACTGTTCAGAGCGAATGGCATAAACGATATTTCTGTTATAAAAGGTTACAAAAAGGAAAAAATAAATTTTCCTAACATAACATATTTTGAAAATAATGATTTTCTGAATAACAATATACTTCATTCCTTAATGTGTGCAAGACCAAAACTTGAGGAAGCCATGAAAACAGGAGAGTCTGTTGTGATATCTTATTCTGATATATGGTACAATAATAGTGTTGTGAAAAAATTATTGAAAACAGATGGTGATATCGAGGCTGTTGTGGATACTGATTGGCATGAATATTATGAAGGTAGAACGGACCATCCTATAGAGGAAGCAGAAAATGTTATTATGAATGGGGACAGGATTATGCTAAAGATAGGAAAACACATATTTACCCAAAATACGCCCAGGGATAGGCAGGGTGAATTTATCGGATTGTGGAAATTCAGCCCTGCCGGAATTAAAATTTTTCTTGAGCATTTTGACAGACTGAATTCAGAACTGAAAAAGAATGATCCCTTTCAGAATGCAAAGGAATGGCAAAAGGCATATATAACAGACATTTTTCAGGAAATGATTGACAGGGGCGTTAATATACACTGCGTTCTTATACAAAAAAACTGGATGGAATTTGATACTGTCCAGGACTTCAAGAGGGCTGGCGGAGAATTATAGATATTATGATAAAGTGCAAGGACCTGTATGAAATATTCAGAAGAAATGAACTGGTTTTTTTTACTGGTGTTCCTGATTCCACATTCAAGGGATGGATGAAATTTCTGAATGAAATGCATGGAAAGGGTCTTACAAACAGGATTGCTGCTATTGAAAGAGATGCTATAGGTTGGGCGGCAGGGTATTATATTGCAACAGGAAAAATTGGTGTTGTTTATATGCAGAATTCGGGTTTGGGCAACACCGTAAATCCCATAACATCACTTGCAGATCCCAAGGTTTACAGTATTCCTATGCTTTTAATGATAGGCTGGAGAGGGGAACCCGGAAAGCATGACGAACCCCAGCATATCAGAATGGGGGAAATAACAGTTCCATTACTGAATGTTTTGGGTATAAAATACAGCATATTGCCTGAGAGTATTGATGATGCTGAAAAAACAATTATGGACGCAAAGAAGTATATGGAAACCAGAAGCGAGCCTTATGCTATTATAATAAGAAAAGGGATTCTGGAAGATTATGATAAAGGAACAGAAAAACAAAAATTTGAATTAACAAGGGAAAACGCTATTAAACTTATTGTTGATATGATGGATGGGGATGAAATAATAGTTTCAACAACAGGGAAAACATCAAGGGAACTGTTTGAATATAGAGAGAAAAGTGGGTCCGGTCACCAAAATGATTTTTTAATGGTTGGTTCAATGGGACTTACTTCATCATTTGGTGCGGAAATCGCTCTCCAGAAGCCGGAGAAAAAAGTTTTTATTTTTGATGGTGATGGTGCGCTTATAATGAGTCAGGGGGCTTTATCAACTATAGGATATTATTCTCCAAAGAATCTGTATCATGTTGTGTTTGACAACCAATCACATGACTCTACTGGTGGACAGCCAACAACTTCTATAACTCTTGATTTTGAAAAGCTTGCTCTTGCAAATAATTACAAAGGGGTTAGAACAACTGAAACAAAAACGGGTCTTTTGAATGCCGTTAAAGAGATGATAAAAAAAGAAGGGCCACAGATGTTAATTGTAAAGGTCAGGAAAGGCGCAAGAAGGGGTTTGGGCAGGCCAACAACCACACCAATAGAAAACAAGGAGGCATTTATTGGGTTTGTAAGATGATTATGTTTCAGAAAGAATATTTCGGGTCGGGTTCATTAAGAAGTGTTGGAGATATATTGAAAGAAGAAAAGTACAGGCATATATTTTTCGTGAGAGGTGGAAAATCATACTCTGTTTCAGGTGCAGAAAAAATATTAGAACCGGTCCTTAAGGGATGTGAAGTAGAACATTTCACAGGGTTTTCGCCCAACCCAAAACTGGAAGATGTAGAAAGGGGGATTGAAATCTTTAACAGTGAATGTGATGTTGTTGTTGCAGTGGGTGGGGGGAGTGTAATTGATATGGCAAAACTTATAAACATCTTCTTTTCACAGGAAGGTGAACCAAGCGAATACATAAAAGGGTTGAAAAAAATCAGAAACAAAGGCAGGCCATTGATAGCTGTGCCTACAACAGCTGGCTCTGGAAGCGAGGCAACACATTTTGCTGTTGTTTATGTTAACGGGGTAAAGCACTCTGTTGCCCATGAATATATGCTTCCAACATATGCTATAGTGGACCCTGAACTAACAAAAAGCATGCCTAAGGAAATTGCTGCATCTACTGGTATGGATGCATTTGCCCAAGCAGTGGAATCTTTTTGGTCTGTAAATTCAACAGACATATCAAAAAAATACTCGGAAAGGGCAATCATGCTTGCTGTTTCTAATTTAAGGGATTCTGTTAATAGGCGTTTATCAAAATCAAGAGCAAGGATGTCTGAAGCTGCACATTTTGCAGGAAAGGCAATAAATATTGCCAAGACAACCGCTTCGCATGCATTATCCTATACCCTAACATCCAATTTCGGGATTCCGCACGGGCATGCGGTTGCACTGACGCTGGGCTCTGTTTTGAAATATAATTCAGAAGTTTCAGATGAAGATTGTAACGATAGAAGAGGTGCTGAATATGTTTCTAAAACTATTCATGATTTATACTCATTATTGAATGTGTCTGATCCGGATGAAGCAAAAGATAAAATTGAAAATCTCATGGAAGATATAGGATTGGAAACACATCTGAATCCCATAGGTGTTCAAAAAGATGATATTGAAAAGATAGCAGAAAGTGTTAATTATCAAAGATTATCAAACAACCCCAGAAAAATGACAATGTCTGATATGATATCTTTGTTAAAGGGTATTTTATAATAAAGGGTGGTTTTTATGGGATTTACACAAAGAAATATTGAAATTGACTCTAATGTCTGGAATAAGCTCAAATCAGAGGCTATGAAAAGGAACAAGAATGTAAGAGGTTTTGCTGGTGAAATTCTTACAGACTATATCAAGGTAATAGGAAGAAAAGACAAGAGAAAAAAAATAAAGGCCATAATCCTTGCTGCTGGTATGAGTTCCCGCCTAATGGAGCTGACTGATGATAAGCCGAAATGTATGATTGAGGTAAACGGAAAGACCATACTGCAAAGACAGATTGAGATTTTGAAGGAGTGTGGAATAGATGATATAATTGTTATAAGGGGCTACAAAAAAGAGGCCATAAACTATACCGGCGTGAAATATGTGTATAATCAAAATTATAGGAGAAACAATATTCTGGAATCATTAATGCATGCTGAAAGCGAGATGTCTGGAGATTTTATAGTTCTGTATTCTGATATACTTTTTACAAGAGATGTTGTTGAAAAGCTGCTGAGAAGCAAATCTGATATATCAGTTGTTGTGGACAGAGATTGGTTATCCAACTACAAGGATCGTTCGCAACATCCTGTTGAAGAGGCAGAAAAGGTTATAGTAAAAAATGGGAGAGTGATAAAAATTGGCAAACTGATAAAAAGCTATGAGGCAGGTGGTGAGTTTATTGGCATGGCAAAGTTTAGTTCAAGGGGCAGTAATATGTTGAAGAATATTTACAGGGAACTGAAAGAAAAACTTGGATATAATTCTCCATTTCATGAAGCAGCTGTATTTGAAAAGGCATATCTGACTGATATGATTCAGGAAATGATAAACAGAAATATTGGTGTTGCTCCAATTAATATTTCAGGTGGCTGGATAGAACTTGATACAATTGAGGATTTTCAGAGAGCAGAAAAGGTTACAAAAGAGTGTGACTTTCAGTAATTAAATAACATATTTGTTTATTTTGAAGTCTAAATTGGGATTAAGTTGGAATTAGATATATAAATACAACGGATTTAGTTTAATGATATGGCAGAAAAAGTTCTTATTACAGGCGGTGCAGGACTTGTTGGCTCTGAATCCTGTCGTCTCTTTGCAGATAATGGCTTCAGAGTAATAGCAGTAGATAATTTCATGAGAGGCAAAATTTTTGGAGATGATGCCAGCACATCACCAACAATGCAGGCACTGATGAAGGATTATGATATAGAGCATCATGAGATTGATATAAGAGATGAAAAAATCAGAGATCTTGTTAAGGATGTAGATGCAGTGATACATACAGCAGCTCAGCCATCACATCCCAAGTCTATTGAAATACCAATGGAAGATTTCCAGATAAATGCATATGGAACGCTAGCTATACTTGAAATCCTGAGAAAACATAACAGGGATGCTGTTTTTATTTTTTGCTCTACAAACAAGGTTTATGGTGAAATGCCGAATTATTTTTCATATAAAAAGGTTGGAAAGAGATTTGAACCTCTTGATCCTGCATTATGGAATGGGTTTGATGAAAGTTTGAGGGTTGACCAGAATATGCATACGCCTTTTGGTGTTTCAAAGGTTGCAGGAGATTTGTACACACAGGAATATGCAAGACTATACGGCCTGAAAACAGGCGTGTTCAGGATGGGGTGCATAACAGGCGGGGCAGCAAAGGCAACAGAGATGCATAACTGGGAACCGTTTTTTATAAAAAAGGCAATGACAGGTGAGAAGCTCACTGTTTTTGGTTATGGTGGTTATCAGGTAAGAGATGTTATCCATGCAACAGATTTGGCAAGGCTGTTTTTTGAGTTTGTAAAAAATCCAAAATCCGGAGAGGTTTATAATATAGGCGGCAGCAGAAAGAATTCCATATCATTACTGGAATCTTTTGATTTGATAGAAAAAATAACAGGCAAGAAGATGAATTTCGAGCATGGTCCGGAAAGAGAAGCGGACCATATATGGTGGATATCAAATATTAACAAAGCCAGGCTGCATTTTCCAAAATGGGATATAAAGATTGGCCTTGAGGAAACATTCAGGGAGATTTAT
>JAFCEK010000078.1 GCA_017609225.1 Candidatus Aenigmatarchaeota archaeon
TCAGGAGTATGTTGATATAGCAAGAAAAAGGATTCTGGAAGAAACTCAACAGCTGAGGTTATTCTCTAAGTAGGAGATATAAAAAATAATTGATTTGTTTTTTATCCAGAAGAAGAGAGAATTGGCACTGGTTTTGGGGTACTGTTTGTGAAAACAACAATGGCTTAACTCACTTTCTCCTATGTGTTTCCTTATTGTGTACAATTTATAAAAATAATTTTAAAATTTTAAACATGAGTTATAAAAAATCCCAGGAAATAGAAAAATTATTGAAAAGGCTGAAGGACGAGGATCTCCCCGGCGCGTATAGATTCATAATAAAAGAACTGAAAAAAAGGGGGATAATCAGGTCAAGAAATGTAATAGGGGACCTGGGGGAATATCTTGTAATAAAATATTACAATAATACCCCTGGCCTTCCCAATTTGTCGCCAGCTCCGCCGGGGACCCAGAATGTGGATGCTTTAAGCAGGAAGGGTGATAGGTACAGCATCAAGGCAACAACAGGAAGAACAACTGGGGTTTTCTATGGCTTGAATGACCCGGAATCCAGCCTTAAAGAAGAGAAAAAATTTGAATATGTAATTATTGCATTATTTGACGAGAATCTGGTTTTGCAGAGAATAAATGAATTATCATGGGATGAATTTATGAAATACAAAAGGTGGCACAGCAGAATAAGGGCATGGAACTTGAGCGTCACCCAGGAATTACTGAAAAACACGAAAACTATTTTTAAGTTGTAATTAATGCTAAAATTACATGGAGAGGAACCTTATTATCTTGTTCATTACAACATCTGGTTTTCGCTCTATCTCGCATTCCCAAAGGCGGAGTACCTTCCAGCCTTGCTTGCGCAAAGCGCGCATATTGCGCGCGTCCCGTTTTTTGTTTTCCAAGAGCTTTTTGTGCCAGTAGGCTTTCCTTGTTTTGGGCAATGTGCCATCCCGGCAGGCGGAATGCAAGTGCCAGAAACAGCCATGAACAAAAATAACTGATTTATACTTGCGCAATACAATATCAGGCTTCCCCGGCAGATCTTTAACGTTTAACCTGTAGCGGTATCCCATTGAGGTTAGCATTTTTCGTACAATTTTCTCCGGCTTTGTATCACGGCTTAAAATTCTGGACATCACTTCGCTTCGTTTTTCTTTTGACCATATATCCATTTAATCCTCAGTCTTTTTGTTTATTTTAGAACATTCCTCCTGCCTTGAAAAATTCTCTTAAGCTAGCAGCAAGTTCATACGCCATGGATACCGGGACTCCGTTTGAAACCAAAGAAAACTTGCTGGTTAGAGAAGCATTTTCAGGCAAAGCGTATTCATCCGGAATTCCCTGAATCCTCATCGCTTCACGGACGCTAAGCCTGCGGTTTTCCCACGGGTGAAGGTGACCGTAGCATACTGTCGGGCTGTAACGGAAGCGGTGCAGACGCTTGAAAGATTTCCTTTTTGTATCTCCTTCACAGACAGTTTTAAATTTATCAGAATATGCCTTAAAAATGTCATTCCCGTTGGGTTTTTCTGAAGGCGGATTTCTTTCATTCAGGTAATAGTAAACAGTCAGTTCAAGCGGTATCCCCCTGGGTTTGGAGGGTTTTTGGCCCTTCATTTGTATGCCCGGCCATTTGAACTTCCTCTTTGCGCCTGCATACTCTGGCCTTTCAGGCCACGGAAACCATCTCCGCTCATTTTTCTTAACAGGGCGCCCGAGGCACTCTTTCGCATATTTTCTCTGGACTCCGATCATAATTAGCCTTTCCCTGTCCTGCGGGACGCCAAAATCCAGGGCATTCAAGACCTTTAGATCCAAGCTGAATCCTTTCGATTCCAGCCTTTTTTCAAGCTTTAAAAGGAATTCACGGTGGATTTTTGTTTTAAACAGCCCCCGGACATTTTCAAATACGAAAAAAGAGGGCATTATTTTGCAGATGCGGTTTATAAATATCTCTGATAGCCGCCCGTTAATGCCCCTGGCTCCCTTGTTTCCACCCCCGACACTGAAATCAGGGCAGGGAGGGCCTCCAATGATCCCAAAAAAACCAGGCCTCCCTCCGGGGAAAGCTTCGCGCAAAATTTCAGGCGCGAATAATTTTGTAATACTTTTTTTATTACTGATTTTTGCTGGTTTTGAAGCTGGGCTGAACGACCTTCTCCATAAAGTCATTCCGTAATTATACATATCAGCAAATGCTTTATTCAGTTCGTTTGTCCAGCAGATACGGAAGCCTGCCATTTCGAATCCCATATCAAGAAATCCTCCGCCTGTGAAAAAAGAAAGGACAGGAACTTTTAAAACACCAAATCTTGCAATTTGCTCGCGGCACCAGGGAGGCCTGCGCAAGAGGTTGAACGTGTCAATGAAGCCGTCTACATGCCCTCCTGCGTATTCAATTGCATCAGCAAGGATACCCGAAGGATTGCTTGTATCCCAGAGAGGGTGGACTATTATGAATTTCCTGCTGCCTGCAATAAATCCAGGCAGAAGTCCCCATTTTCCCGCCCTGTAGTCAGGGAAATTGGAAATAAAATGATCGAGGAGCTTTTCCGCTGTTTCTGGCCATTCTTTAAGTTCCGGGCTGTCAAAGTTCCCGTCCTGCCCTGCCTTGTAGCCAGAATCGAGGAGGATCTTTATATAGGAAACAGCAAGCCTCCAGTCGAGAAGCCCGTGATATGACATATTACGGTATACCTTCAGGCAATCATAGCAGGCTGAATCGCAAGAATGGTGATCATCGCTTTGTATAAAGCCTGCATA
>JAFCEK010000041.1 GCA_017609225.1 Candidatus Aenigmatarchaeota archaeon
GGAATGGCTGAAGCTTATTGAAATGAAAAACGGCATAGAAGACCTTGATAAAAAGCTTATGGATATAGAAAATATGGCAAATGAAGAGCTGTCATCACTCAAGAGACCTTTCAAAAAATTCAGGCATTTTCTCAGGGAATCTCCTGATGTATTTGAGGGAATAGTTTCCGAGTTCCCTTCAAACCCCTTCAGGGAAATTCTGCTGGCTGGTGGCAGGGATATGCTAAAAAGAACAATTATGCTGATAAAGAAACTTTCTGACGAAGGCAGGCTGGTGCTCAAGCCAAGCGAAAAAAAGAAGCTTGATGCAATATCCAGGGGATTTGACATAATAACAGAAGAAATCACGAAAAGATATCAGGAAACACTTGAAGAAAAAAACAAAAGGGAAGAGGAAATAAACAAACATTCAGATGTCTTTGAAAAGAAAAAAAGGATAGAAGAGGATATAAGAGCAAAAAAGGCAGAAACACTAAAGGCAGAGAAAGAGCTTGCTGAGATTGAGAGCGAAATAAAAAGAATAATACATGAAATAAAAGAGGAAAAGAAAAAAGCAGAAAAAACAGTATTTGAAAATACAGGAAAAAAAATTGAGGTTGAATAATGTGAAAGCAAAAGACAAATTCATAAGGGAAATAGAAAAAAAACCAAAACTTAAAGTTCTGGCAAAAAAGCTGGGCAAATACATGCTTTGCGACAACTGCCTTGGCAGGCAGTTCGCACTGGTTTCCACAGGCATGACCAACAGGGAAAGGGGACAGGCATTGAGAAGGTTTCTGGGCAAAAGCAGGGAAGCTGAAAAATGCATTGTGTGCTCAGGGCTTTTTAAAAAACTCGGCAGATTTGCTGCAAAAGCAGCAAAGAAAATGAAAGGCATTGATTTTAACACATTTCTTGCCGGCACAATAATATCAGAAGAGCTGCAAAAAAGAGAGGAAAGACTATGGCAGAGAACAGGAATAAAATACTGCGAACCCGCTAAATCAGAAATAAACAGGGAATTTGGAAAGCTTCTCTGGAAAAAAACAGGAAAGGATGTTGATGACAAAGCCCCGGATATTGTTGTGATGCTGAACCTTATGGAAAACAAAACAGAGCTGAAAATAAATCCTGTATTTTTTTATGGAAAATACAAAAAACTTGCAAGAGGGCTGCCCCAGACAAAATGGGAAAAATATCCTGAAACAGTGGAAGATATAATAGCAGGACCTTTCATGAAGGCAACAAAGGGAACAGGACATTCGTTCCATGGAGCAGGGAGAGAGGATATTGATGCCAGATGTCTTGACTGGAGGCCGTTTGTGTTCGAAATAAAAGAACCTAAAAAAAGGAATATTGATCTGAAAAAAATTACCGCGGAAATCAACAAGGGAAAAAAGGTCAGAGTTTCCCGCCTTAGACATTCAAGCAGGGAGGAGGTAAGAAGAGTAAAAAGCATAAGGCCCGAGAAAACCTATATGTTACTTGTTGAGTTCGAAAAGCCGCCTGAAAGAAAATCTATGGAAAAACTAAAATCAATTGCAGTAGTAGAGCAGAAAACACCGCAGAGGGTTCTTCACAGAAGGGCAGACCTTCTCAGAAGAAGAAGGCTGAAAGGCATAAAATGGAGGAAAAAAACCAGCAGGAGATATGAATTTATAATAAGAGGAGAGGCAGGGTTGTATGCCAAGGAACTTGTAACAGGGGATAATGGCAGGACAAGCCCGTCTATATCAGGAATTCTCGGAATCAGGGCAAAGGTTATAAATTTAGATGTTGTAAAAATACACTTAAAATAACAATTTAACTAAATATATGGAGGTAGCGTTTGCATGACAAAAAGAAGCAGAGGACCAAGGTCAAAAACCAGAAGAAAGCTTAAAGGAAGATTAAAGGAAAAATTCAAGGTTGAGGATTCATTAAAGAAATTTGTAGAGGGTGAAAGTGTTGTTATAAGTCAAAACCCAAGGGTACAAAAAGGAATGCCGCATGTAAGGTTCAAGGGACTGATAGGGAAAATTATAGAAAAAAGAGGGGAATCCTATGCGGTTAAATTTAATATATCCAAAAAACAAAAAGAGATTGTTGTAAGGCCTGAACATTTAAGGCCCGCAGCCAATATAAATAAAAAGGCAAATAAAGGGTGATTCATAATGGAGATTTTGGAGGAAAACAACATAACATGGAGCCTGGCGAAAAAGATTCTTGAAAAAAAGGCAAAGGAAGGAGAGCTTGGCTATGAGCAGAAAAATGCGCTGGAGCATCTTAAGAAGTTTTCAAAGCTCAGCGAAAAAAAAGTCAATGATATGGTTGAGGCACTGAAAAAGATTGAGAGGTTAAAGGACAAGCATATTATAAATATAGTTAATATGCTTCCTGAAGATGCAGATGATATAAGGGTTCTGTTTTCAAATGAGCTGATAAACCTTTCAGATGAAGAGAAAAAGCAGATACTGAGCATTGTAAAAAAATTCACATAATTTACCGTTCTTTCTTAAAGATTTTTTAATTAAACAATCAAATTACAAGTGTAAAGCCGGTAAAATGCAATATCCGATAAGGAATGCAGCTGCAGGATGTGTGAATATGGAAAAGAGAGACATAAAGAAAGATGAATGGGCAGTTGTTCTGGATTTTCTCAGTCACGGACATCATGGAATGAGCAGATCGCAGCCTGTTGCCCAGGTTCTTGGAGAGAAATATTTCTCGCTTCTGGAGGTAATAATAAGGGATGATATCACACTGAAGACAGGTGAAAGAGTATACATAGGGGATGCAAAAAGAGACAAGGTAAAATACATAAGCGGAAGGATAGAGATAAATGACCTTACAGTTGCAGCAAAGGAGGAGCTGGAGGCAACAGTAAAGGCAATAGTTGAAAAAAACGCGGAAAGATTTATAGATTTTTTTAACAGGGCAGGACCAGTAACAACAAGATTCCATCAGATTGAGCTTTTGCCTGGAATAGGCAAAAAACATCTCTGGGCAATAATAGAAGAAAGAAAGGCAAAGCCGTTTGAAAGTTTTGAAGATCTGAAGAAAAGAGTGCCGCTGCTTCCTGACCCGGAAAAAATGATAATAAAAAGAATCATAGAGGAGCTGGAAAACAAGGACAAATACAGAATTTTTGTTCCAAAATTCGAGAAGAAACACCATTAAATGCTGATTGATGCGAACTTAAGCAGTTTTAGCTTTTTAATTGCGGAAACAATACATAAATAAGAGGTTTGTATGCTCATTAAAGAGATAATGAACAGGTCTGTCAGAACAATAACAGAGAATGAAACAGTCAAGGAAGCAGCCAAAAAGATGAGCGAGCCGGGAATAGGATGCCTTATTGTTACAAGAGACGGGAACCTTGCAGGAATAGTCACTGAAAGGGATATAATAAGAAAGGTTGTTGCAAAATCGCTTGATGTTTCAAAAACCAAGGTCAGGGATGTTATGAGCAGGAATGTGATAATGATAGATCCTGACACAGACATAGAGGATGCTGTTGATGTAATGATGGAAAAGAAGATAAAAAAACTGCCTGTTGTCAAGGATGACAAGCTTATAGGCATAGTGACAGCAACAGACATATGCGCAATAGAGCCAAAACTTGCTGAACGCCTAAGCTCGCTTATTGTTCTCGGAAAGAAAAAGCTGATTGCAGGTTAAAGTTATGCAGCACTATATACCTCTCTTATTTCAGCAGCTTTTGTCCATTTTATTATCTTTCTCATCAGCTGCCTGATTTGTTTAGGGCTGTAGTTATCATACTTTTCCGCAAATTCCAGCGCCCTTTCAACAACCTTTTTTTCAACTTCTTTGTTCTCAAGCGGCATACTTCTGTTTTTCTTTATCTTTGCTATTTCAATGCCTGCCCTGAACCTGCTGTCAAGGAGATTTATGATATCATTGTCCCAGTAGTGTGCTTCAAAATCATTCATGGTCCCTTCATGGTCTTTGCAGCCAAATATTATGTTGAACCAGAAAACCATTGTTTTCAAACAGTGGATGTATGGTTCTGGTTCAACAGCTGTTGCCTCGCCAAGAAAACCGCCGACTTTAGTGGGCGGATATACAGAGGCAACATTATGTTAAGAAATACACGCAGGCGGGGGTCTCTGCCTTCATAGTTCACATCCATAAAATAATATCTCTTTCTCCCGAAAACAGCAGAAATAATTTTTTATCTATCCCTGCAATTCTTTCCCTGTATTCTTCCAGTCTGTCTATATACTTCATAATAGAGAAATAACACAGAAAAACAATTTAAACATAAATTAATGCAAATAAAGCCAAACATTCTATAACTTTAAAAAACATTAAATTAGTGTAGAATATATATGCAGATATGTATAGGTTTATATGGGCTCGTAGCTCAGAGCTTTCACATAATATAATGTGAAGGCGGGAAATGGTTAGACCTGGCAGCCTGCATGGCTGTTATGGGCTACAGCACCAACATGCGCTATGGTGTTCCCATGGCGCAGCGGTGCATGTCTTATAATGACTGCACGCATCCATACTGTTGGTCATAGAAGCTGGCGGTCGAGGGTTCGAAAACCGAGGCGGGGCTTCAGTAGCTTGCGCTTACATCGCCCCTCCTAGGTTTCACCAACCCACATGCAAAAATACAAAGGGGAAATGAAAATCCCTCCGAGCCCATCGTCAAAGAACAATCAAACAAACGACAATCCACAGAAACATTTAAATACCCCAAGTACAATATATAAGTTATTAATAAAATGAACAATAAAAGAGGTTTTGATATGACAAACGGAGCAGTAGCACAGATTGGAGGACAGCCTGTACTAATACTTCCGGAAGGAACACTCAGAAGCAAGGGCAAAGAGGCACAAAGAAACAGCATTGCTGCAGCCAAGGCAGTTGCTGATGCTGTCAGAACAACCCTTGGACCAAAGGGAATGGACAAGATGCTTGTTGATTCTCTGGGTGATGTTGTTATAACAAATGATGGAGCAACCATATTAAAGGAAATGCAGATTGAGCATCCTGTAGCCAAGATGATGGTTGAGGTTGCAAAAACGCAGGATGAAGAGGTTGGGGACGGCACCACAACAGCAGTTGTTCTGGCAGGAGAACTTCTGAAAAAGGCAGATGACCTCCTTGAGCAGGATATTCATCCAACTGTTATTACAAGAGGATTCAGAATGGCAAAATTCAAGGCACTGGAAATACTTGACAGCATCTCAAAAAAGGTAGAGATAAAAGACAGGGAAACCCTGGAAAAGATTGCCAATACTGCAATGACAGGAAAATCAGCAGAAAAGGCATCCAGGGAACTGGCTGAGCTCTCTGTCAGTGCAATACAAAAGATAGCTGAAACAAATGAAGGGAAAACCACAGCAGATACAGAAAACATAAAAATAGAAAAAAAACAGGGCGGTTCCATAACAGATACAAAACTCATTAACGGCGTTCTTATTGACAAGGAAGTAGTTCACTCGGCAATGCCAAAAACAATCAGAAATGCCAGAATAGCATTGCTGGATGCTGCTCTTGAGGTAAAAGAGCTGGAAAGTGATGCAAAAATAAACATAGATTCACCTGAAAAAATGCAGGCATTCCTTGAAGAGGAAGAAAAAATGCTCAAGGACATGGTTGAAAAGATTGCAAAAACAAAGGCAAATGTTGTTTTCTGTCAGAAAGGCATTGATGATACAGTGCAGCACTACCTGTCAAAACATGGAATTCTGGCAGCAAGAAGGGTAAAAAAATCAGATATGGAAGCCCTGGCAAAGGCAACAGGAGCTAACATAATTTCCAACATAAACGACCTTTCAGACAGCGATCTGGGCATGGCGGGAATTGTTGAAGAGAGAAAGGTTGCTGGTGACAGAATGATATTTGTTGAAGAATGCAAAGACCCCAAGGCAGTAACCATACTTATAAGAGGCGGAACAGAGCATGTGATTGATGAGGTTGAGAGAGCGGTTGAGGACGCCATAAAGGGAGTTGCTGCCGCACTGGAGCTGAGCAGGATAGTTCCCGGCGGGGGTGCAACAGAGATAGAGGTTGCAAAAGAATTAAGAAAGTATGCTGACAGCTTCAAGGGGAGAGAGCAGCTGGCAGTGATGGCATTTGCAGATGCAATAGAGGTTATACCGCGAAGCCTTGCTGAAAACGCAGGTCTGGACCCCATTGACAAGATAGCAGAACTCAGATCCTACCATGAAAAAAACAAACCGCCTTTTGGTCTTGATGTTTTTTCAGGAAAAATTCAGGATATGACAAAACTTGGTGTTATAGAGCCGCTGAAGATTAAGCTGCAGGCAATACAGTCAGCCTCAGAGGCAGCGGAGATGATACTAAGAATTGATGACCTTATTTCTGCAGGAGCAAGTGAAAAAGGCGGGGCACCTGCAATGCCGCAAGGCGGCGGCATGCCGCCGGAATACTAGGCATTTTCTGTCCGGAAAACCAGTATTTATAAGGGAATTGATGGAATAATATAATATGGATGATGAGTACGAGATTATTCCAACTTCACCTATAAGAAGACTTGAAAAAAGGCTTCAGAAAATTGAATCAAGCACAGCATCTTCTGAAATAAACAGGCTGATAGAACAAATAATAGAACTGATTAAATCAAACCAGAGGGTTATAGATGATATAATCAAGGCAGACGCTGAATTAAGAAATGAGGTTTCAAAGATACCAGGCAAAATAGATGAGCTTGTAGAAACCATGAAAGAATTTATTGATATGCTCAAGGCATCAGCAGCAGAGGAGACAGTATCAGAGACATCAAAAGATGTTACAGAGCCGCTGGCAAAAAAGATGGAGGAGCTTGTTGAAGAAACAAAAAAAACAAATGAGCTGACACAGGCATCTGTAACAAATCTTGGAATGATTGACAAAAGGCTCAAAAGGCTTTACCTGCAGTTTGCAGGCGCTTACCAAAGATAATGGAGGTTTGTGTAAATGAAAAAATATATGATAATGCAGGTATTTTCGGTGATTGTGGCACTTGTACTTGTATCCGTGTTTTATACAGTGCTGGCAGCAGACCTTGTGAGGGGAGCGCAGACAAATCTTGAGGCGCTTATACTTATAATAATAGCAATCACATGCCTTGCAATACTTTCAGCACTAACAAAAATAGAATACTACATGAGAAAGGGAAAAAAATAACTGCTGATAATAAGCGTTAAATAAAGGAGGGTTTGAGATGAAAGGAATAACACCAATAATATCCATAATAATACTGCTGCTTATCACTGTAGCACTTGCAGGAACCGCATGGATGTATCTCTCCCAGTTCATGGGAACATACACAGAAAAAAGCTTTATGCTCATAACAGGAAACAATCCAAGATGCGTTTCAGGGGATAATGGAAATATTACAATATATATCAAAAACACAGGAACAACAGCAATAACAGCCAGTGACTGGGTAACAGCAACAATTGATGGTACACAAATTAATGGCATACCAGCAAGCATTCCATCAGGAAGCACAGGCATACTTTATAATACAGGAACATACACATCAGGAATGCAATACACAATAGTCCTTGGCACAGAAGCAAGAATCACAGAGCGCACAGTAACATGCCCTTAAACCGAATTGATTTTTTGTTTTTTGCTGTCAAATTAATAACCCAAAATACAATTATTAAGCATGAAGG
>JAFCEK010000042.1 GCA_017609225.1 Candidatus Aenigmatarchaeota archaeon
ATTCTTAAGTTTCCGCATCTGGCTGAAAAATCCATAAACATGGTTGAGCTTGAGAACAAGCTTGTGTTTATTGTCAACAGGAAATCAAGCAAGGATGATATAAAGGAAGCAGTGGAGAACGGATTTGGAGTTAAGGTTATATCAGTGAAAACAGAGATAACACCGAAAGGGGAAAAAAAGGCATATGTTAAACTCCATCCGGATTATGTGGCAGCAGATATTGCCACAAGGCTTGGAATGATATAATGTACTGAACATAGCTGTCACAGTTTGCAAGGCGATAAGAGGGTTTGACCACTAACACTGGATGAACAAAGTGGTTTCCGTCATAGTTTGCAAGGCGAAGATATATGGGCAAAAGACTGATACAGCAGAGAAGAGGAAAGGGCTCGCATACTTTCAGGATGCCGAGCTACAGGTTTAAACCCAGCCTTCAGTACAAGGATTGCGGCGGAACTGTTGTGGATTTTGTAAAAGATGCAAGGAGAAACGCTCCTCTAGCCAAGGTTGTTTATGATGACAAAACAAAGGGTTATATCATTGCACCTGAGGGGCTTAAACTGGGAGACAGAACAGACAGCAGAATATTCCCGCTTTCTGAAATCAATGAAGGAACCAGCATATCAAGCATAGAGACATATCCTAATTCAGGCCCCAAGCTTTGCAGAACATCAGGTTCATTTGCTGTTCTTGTTTCAAGGAGCCAGAAAGAATGCATAATACAGCTGCCCTCAAAGAAGCTTATAAAGCTGAATCCCAAATGCAAAGCAATGACAGGAATTCCTGCAGGTGAAGGCAGAAAGGAAAAGCCATTTATGAAGGCAGGGCAGAGATATTATTTAATGCATCTCAGGGGAAAACATTATCCAAGAACATCCGGAACAAAGATGAACATAGTATCGCATCCATACGGGGGTTCCGGCCATGGAAAGGTTAAAAAACCTGTTTCAAGGCATGCACCTCCGGGAAGAAAGGTAGGGAAGGTATCGCCAAAAAGAACAGGCAAGAAAAAATAAGGAGGAAAAATGCCAAAATTTACATTCAGGGGGAGAACCGAGGAAGAGCTGGAAAAGATGAGTTTAGAGGAATTTATCAAGATAGTTCCTGCAAGGCAGAGAAGGAGTTTAAAGAGAGGATTTACTGAAATGCAGAAAAAGCTGCTTCAGGATATAAAGAGGGAGCCAAGGAAATTTCACAGAACAAGGTGCAGGGATATGATTATAGTCCCCCAGATGCTTGGTGCAGTGCTGGGGGTTCATAACGGAAAGGATTATGTCAAGCTTGAGATAAAACCTGAAATGCTGGGCCACAGGCTCGGGGAGTTTGTATTAACAAGAAAGGAGGTAAAGCATTCAGCCCCAGGGTTTGGAGCCACCAAATCATCCAAGTATGTGCCTCTCAAGTAAGGTGATTAAATGCTGAAATACACGCTTAACCCAAAACCTGAAAAATCAGTAAAGGTTTATGGCAGAGGTCTGAGGATTTCAGGAAAGAGCTCTGTTCTTGTATGCAGAGCTATTACAGGCATGAACCTGGATAAAGGCAAGAAATTTTTGCAGACACTTGTTTCCAGGTCCCAAAGCCTGAATGGAAAATATTACACCAATGTATCAAAAGAGATTTTAAATCTGCTGAACCAGGCAGAGAACAACACAGAGTTCAAGGGCCTGGACCCAGGAAGAATGGTGATTCATGCTTCTGCTCACAAGGGGTTCACATTTTACAGGGCAAGAAGGTTTAAAATGAGGAGGCAGAAAAGAAAGGTAACAAATATACAGATTGTACTTGTGCAGAGGTGAGTATGTTGAAGGATTATTTTGTGAAACAGGGAATAAAGGAATCGCAGATAGAGGAATTTATAAGAAAAAATTTCCCTCTGGGTGATTACTCCAGAACAGAGCTGCAAAGAACACCCCTTGGGATAAAGATTGTGATATACACCCATAAGCCCGGAAAGATAATAGGAAGGGGAGGAAAAAACATAAATGAGATGACAGAAGCAATAAAGAAAAGGTTTGACCTGGAGAATCCACAGCTGGATGTAAAGAGCATTGAAAACCCCAACCTTGATGCCATGATTGTTGCAAAACAGATAGCATCCGCACTGGAAAAGGGATTTAATCACAAGAAAATAGGGAATCTGACAATAAAAAGAATAATGGATTCTGGTGCTATTGGAGCCCAGATAATAATATCAGGAAAACTCGGCGGAAGCAAGTCAATGACATCAAAATTCACTGAAGGCTATCTGAAGCATTCCGGCGCTCCATCAAAAGAGCTTGTTGACGAGGGATTTGAGGAGGCCTATACAAAGCCAGGCAAAATCGGCATAAGAGTCAAGATAATGAAGGAATTCAGGGATATAACAGGCATGAAAAAGGAGACAGGCAAGGCAAAAGAGGATGAAGAGCTGAAGGAGCCCATAACAGAAGTGCTTGAAGAGATTGAGGAGAAGCCAAAGGAGAAGAAAAAGAAACAGCCTAAAAAGCCAAAGGAAAAGCTTAAAAAACCCAAATCCAAGAAATAGGTGTCAGGATTTATGGCAATACTAAGGAAAACTGAGATAAGAAAAATGGACGAAAAAGAAATGGACAAAAGGCTCACTGAACTCCAGCTTGAGATGGCAAAGGAAAGAGCCAATATTTCTATAGGGGCAACAGTTGTATCCCCGGGCAGGATAAAAGAGATAAGAAAAACCATTGCCAGAATATTAACAATAAAAAATCAGAAAAAAAATTCTAAATCTGTTTCAAACCCAAAGAAAAAAGGAGAGTAAATGGCTGAAATCTGCAAAAAATGCGGTCTTCCAAAGGAACTTTGTGTTTGCGATACTATAGCGAAGGAAGAGAGAAAGATAAGGGTTTCAGAAGTTAACAGAAGATTCGGCAAGATGATAACCCTTGTTGAGGGCATAAGCAAGGATGTGGACAGCAAGAAAATTCTTAAAGAGCTGAAAACAAAACTTGCATGCGGGGGGACCATAAAGAACAACATGATAGAGCTGCAGGGTTCCCATAAAAACAAAGTCAAGGCAATACTTGTAAAGCTTGGGTTCCCGGAAGACCAGATTGAGATTGCTTAGAAACAAAAATCAGAAACTGAAGCAGGCTATTTTCCAAACTTCTTTCTATACCTTTCAGCTGCTCTTTTTATTATTTTCACGGCATGGTCTTTTCCATAGCTTCTTTCAACCTTTACTTTTTTGTGTTCCAGCTCCTTGTATACAGAGAAGAAATGCTCTATCTCCCTGATAAAATGCTCTCTCATATCCTTTATATCCTTGTATTCCTTGTAGTTCGGGTCATGCACAGGAACAGCTATTATCTTTTCATCCAGCTTGTTCTGGTCCCTTATCATCACAACCCCTATTGCCCTTGCCTCAAGCACAATTCCAGGAAACATGCTTTCCTGGCACAAAACAAGGACATCCAGGGGGTCGCCGTCCTCTGTCATGGTCTGGGGAATAAAGCCATAATTTGCAGGATACATGGTTGATGTGGAAAGAATCCTGTCCAGCTTTATGTATCCGGTTTTTTTGTCCAGCTCGTATTTTGTTTTTGTGTTCCTTGGTATCTCTATCACAACACTAAACTTCCTGGCAATATTCTTCCCTATCCCGATATCATGCCATGGATTGGGCATAATTAATCTTTGTCTGGATGGCTTATATTTATTGAATATGTTTTTTAACTCCAAGCCCGAATTCTATACTATGATTACGCCTCATAACTTGGTGAAGCATGAGCTGATAGGGCTTGAATGCAGAATAGCTGATTCCGCAAACAGGCAGAATATCGGAATGAAGGGAAAGGTAGTGGATGAGAGCAGGCAGACACTCAGCCTTGAGATTAAAGGCAAAACAAAGAGCTTCATAAAGGACCAGTGCGTTTTTGCTTTCAAAATACCAAATCCGGCAGCTTCCGGAAAACCTGCAAAAAAACATGTATGGGTCAGGGTGGACGGCAGGCTTCTTGTGGCAAGGCCAGAGGACAGGATTAAGAAGAAATTAAGGAAATGGTAACTGGGAAACCTTTATAAACCTATTACTTTATATTCATATCAATAAACCATCAGACAGTTATTAGAACCTTAAAAGGTCCTGAAAATCTGACAGCTAACATCAATAACAGGATTCATTGCGAAAGGGCTGTCTTTTCAGCCATGCAGGAAACCATTAAGGGGAACATAACTGAAAAAGCTTTGGCTTTGGTTATTTCTCCTTAATCTGCTGACAGAGCATAAGCGGTTTCCGTAACAGAATGCAATGCGAAGCATAAAACGACAGCTAACAACAAGAACAGCATGCACTGAGCATATAGCTGTCTCCGTAACCGATTGCAAGGCGATAAGAGGGTTTGACCACTAACACTGTATGAACAAAGTGGTTCCCGTCACAGATTACAAGGCGTAAGTAAGGCATGACTGCTAACATCAAGAACAGATTTAACTGCTAACAAAGCAGTTTCCGTCATAGTTTGCAAGGCGAGAGTAAGACATGACCGCTACTGCAGATAACCGATTACATAAAGCCTGTAGCGGTTTCCGTTACAGTTTGCAAGGCGAGGTAATATGAAAAAATCAATAGGAATAGGTGTGGAGCCGCCTGAAAAGGAATGCAATGACCCCAAATGCCCATGGCATGGGAAATTGCCAGTCAGAGGAAGGGTGTTTACAGGCGTTGTTAAGTCAGCAAAATCTCATAACACAGTTGTTGTGGAATGGGGATACCACAAAAAAATTCCAAAATATGAGAGGTATGAAAGGAGGAAATCCAGGGTTGTTGCATACAATCCTGAATGCATCCATGCAAGGGAGAATGATGTTGTTATAATCGCAGAGTGCAGGCCTCTTTCAAAAACCAAAAGTTTTGTTGTGGTGAAAAAAACAGGTGAAAAGGTTATTGAGGTTGTGGGAGAGGAGAAAGCACCCGAGAAGCCAAAAGAAAAGAAAGAAGAAAAAGAGAAAAATGAAACGGAGGAAAGAAAATGAAGGCAATATCAACAAGGATTTCAAAGGGAATAAGGGTGGGCACACTGTTGAAATGTGCTGATAACAGCGGGGTTAAGATTTTTGAGGTAATATCAGTCAGGGGTTTCAAGGGAACCAGAAGAACAAAGCCCAGCGCAGGTGTGGGAAGCCTTGTAAAATGCAGGGTTAAGGTTGGGACAGAAAAGGTAAGAAAACAGATATTCAATGCTGTTATAATAAGGCAGAAAAAAGAATACAGGAGACCGAACGGGGTGAGGATAAGGTTTGAGGACAATGCTGCTGTTGTGGTTGATGACAAGTTTGAACCCACAGGCTCCTTGATAAAGGGCCCTGTGGCAAAGGAAGTTGTGGAGAGGTTTAAAACAATAGGAAAGCTTGCAAGCCAGATAGTTTAGGAGGACGGATATGAGCGAGACAATAAGCTTCGGGGATTTCCAGAAGCTGGATATAAGAATAGGCAGGGTTAAGGCAGCAGAAAGAGTGGAAGGAACAGACAAGCTGGTAAAGCTTACAATAGACATGGGAGATGAGGAGAGAACGCTGGTTGCCGGAATAGCTGATACATACAGCCCTGAGGAAATGATAGGAAAAGAAATACCTGTGCTGGCAAACCTGGAGCCAAAAAACATAAGAGGCATTGAGAGCAGGGGAATGATTCTGGCTGTGGATGTTGATGGCAGGGCGGTGCTGCTCCATCCAGACAAGGAGGTTCCGGCAGGAGCAAAGATTGTATAAAGCCATGCCATGAGGTGCAAACCATGAAAAAGAGATGGTCATCAAAATGGAAGAAAAGCAGGCAGCCAAGAAAACAGAGAAAGTACAGGATAAATGCGCCGCTTCATGTCAGGCATAAATTTTTGTCTGCAAACCTGAGCCCGGAGCTCAGAAAAAGTTTTGGAAAAAGAAGCATGCCTCTGAGGAAGGGGGATGAAGTGATTGTGATGAGAGGAAGTTCAAAGGATATAAGGGGAGCAGTTGAAAGGGTTGATATGAAAAAATGCAAGGTTTATGTTGAAGGCATTACAATAAAAAAGGTTGACGGCTCAGAGGTTCTGAAGGCACTGGAACCCTCAAACCTCAGGATTGTAAAACTCAAGATGGATGACAAGAGAAGGCAGATGGTTGTTGAAAGAGCAGAAAAAAAGGAAAAGCCCAGGAAAGAGCATCCTGTAAAAAAAGAAAAAGGCAGCAAAAAGCCCAAAAAAGAGAAACCAAAAAAGGAGAAAAAGCCGAAAAAGAAGTGATGTTATGGTGCATATGAAGAGATATCTGATTCCGAAGTTCTGGCCCCTTCCAAGAAAGGGAAAGATTTTTACAGTTGCGCCCATGCCGGGTCCGCATCCAAAATACAGATGCATACCGCTTCTTGTTGTTCTGAGGGATGTTCTGGGTTATGCAGAAACAAACCCTGAGGCAAGAAAAATCATTTCATCCGGAAAGGTTTTTGTGGACAAAAAGGTTAGAAGAGATCCCAAGTTCCCGGTAGGGCTTATGGATGTGCTGGAGATTCCGGAATTAAAGGAAAGCTACAGGGTTGTGATTGAAAAGAAGGGATTGTCCCTAAGGAAAATAAAACAAGAAGAAGCAGACAGGAAGCTGTGCAGGATAGAAGGCAAAAAAATAATTAAAAAGGGAAGGGTGCAGCTCAATCTTATGGACGGAAGAAACATCCTTGCTGAAAAGCAGGGAGAGTACAGACCTGGCGATTCTGTTCTGATTCATCTCCCTGACCAGAAAATAATAAGGCATTACAGGCTTGCAAAGGGAAGCCCCGCATTCATTATTAATGGAAAGAATATAGGCGTTTCCGGTGTGATAAAGGATGTGAAGAGAAGGAAAACCATGCTTGAGAAATCCACTGTTATACTAAAATCAGATGGAAAGGAACTGGAAACACTGGTGGAATATATTATGCCTGGTGAGCTGGCAGAGCTGGGTAAAGTAAAGCAGACAAAACCTGCAAAGCAGGAGAAAAAATTAAAGAAGGAGAAGGGCAGGTAATATGAGTGAAAAAACAGACAATGTTATGAGAAGAATAATGCTGGAAAAAATAACACTGAACATGGGCGCGGGAGAGCCCGGACCAAAACTTGAAAAGGCAGAGGCAATACTGAAAAGGATAACAGGAAAGAAGGTTGTTGTAACAAAAACGCACAAAAGAACAACATTCGGGGGACCCAAAAACAGGCCCATAGGCGTAAAGGTTACAATAAGAGGGAAAGAGGCAATGGAACTGCTGAAAACACTGCTCCAGGCGGTTGAGAAGAGAGTGAAGCCATCGCAGTTTGATGAGAACGGGAATTTTTCGTTTGGCATAGCAGAGTACATCAATATACCAGGACTAAAGTATGACCCTGATATAGGGATTATGGGCATGGATGTGTTTCAGAATAAAAAGAAGAAAGATAAGGCCCAGAAAAATAGGCAAGTCCCACAGGATAACAAAGGAAGAAGCAATGCAATGGGCAAAAAATGAACTTGGCGTGCAAATAAAGGAGGAAGAGGAGTAGGCAGCCGGGCAGTATGGTGATGGCTATGACATATGAAAAGGTTAAAAAACAGGTGGAGAAAAAACCCAAAAAGCTTTCAAGACTGGAAAGATTCAATCTTTCAAAGAAGAGAAAATTCGGAAAAAACATTCATAAATGCAGGAAATGCGGCAAGAAAGGAGGAGTTATAAGAAAATACGGCCTTTATTACTGCAGGCAGTGCTTCAGGGAGGAAGCGGAAAAACTTGGCTTCAGAAAATATTGAGGTGTGTTATGAGGCATGACTTACTGGCTGATATGTTCAGCGCAATAAAAAATGCAGAGTTTGTTGGAAAAAAGAGATGCATCACTCCTGCATCCAAGCTTATAAAAAACATACTGAAAATAATGGAAGAGAACAAGTATATAGGAAAAACCGAATTCATAGATGATGGGAGAGGAGGGAGATTCAGGATTGAGCTTCTGGGAAAAATAAACAACTGCAATGTGATAAGGCCAAACTTCTCTGTAAAGAAAACAGAGTTCATAAAATGGGAGAAGAGGTTCCTTCCCGGAGAAGGCATAGGCATTCTTATACTGACCACCTCAAAGGGTGTGATGGACCATAAAAAGGCGAAAAAGGAAGGGGTTGGAGGAAGACTGCTTGGCTATGTCTACTAAATAAAGGATTGTTATGGCAAAGAAAAAAACAGCACAGGAAAAGGATTCAATTGAAAAAGAAATAAAGGAAGCACTAAAGGACAGGAAGCTGATTATAGGAAGCAGAACAGTTTTGAAGGGACTTAAGAGAGGTGCAATAAAAAAGGCAGTGATTGCCAGCAACTGTCCTGATGAAAGCAAAGAAAGTATAGGCAATCTCGCAAAATCGGGCATAGAAATCAGGGAATTTGGAGGAGATTCAGCAAAACTCGGTGAGATTTGCGGCAAACCTTTTAAAACAGTTATGATAGGTATAAAGAAGTAAATATAAAAAGGACCAGTAGATGCAAATGAAACTAGCAACACAAAACATAAGGGCAATAGCAACATTTGAAAGGGTGACAAGGGTTCAGCCAAAGGATTGCATCATAGCAGAAAACAGCATATACTTCCTGGTTGATCCCAAAAAGGTTGGTCTTGCAATAGGAAAAAACGGCTCGGTTATAAGGGAGCTGAGAAGGATATTCGGAAAGAACATAAAGGTTTACGGATATTCAAGGGATCCGAAAACACTGCTGGAAAATATAATACCAAATATAAAAAGCATTGAAATAAAAAATAACTCAATAACCATATCGGTGCCAATGGAGGACAGAACAATTGTCATAGGAAAAAACGGGGAAAACATAAAAACACTAAGGAAAATTTTAAAAAGGCATTTTGCAATAAACAATTTAAGGCTTAGAAAATAAGCTCTAAAAGTGAAGCAAATGAAAATAAAAATGCTCAAAAAAAAAGGAGAAAAGATTGAATTCATACTGGAGGATGCTACACCTGCATTTGCAAACGCTTTAAGAAGGATTATAATATCCGAGGTGCCTGTGCTTGCTGTGGAATGGGTTGAATTCAGGGAAAACAGCTCCATGTTTTTTGATGAGATTATAGCGCACAGGCTTGGTCTGATACCGCTGGAATTTAAACCAGATAAGTTTAATTTCAGGGAGCAGTGCAGATGCGTGGGCAAGGGCTGCAGTTTATGCCAGGCTATACTGGTTGCTGACAAGACAGGCCCCTGCACAGTATATTCAGGGGACCTTAAATCCTCAAACAGGGATGTAAAGCCAACAAGCCCGGATTTCCCCATATGCGAACTGAGCAAGAACCAGAACCTGAAATTTGAGGCGGTAGCGGAGCTTGGCACAGGAAAAAAACATGCAAAGTTTCAGGCAGCCAATGCATCATACCAGTACTATCCGGAGATTGAGATTACAGACAAAGAAAAGGCCAAAAAGGCGCTGAAGTCCTGTCCAAAGGACCTGATTTCCATTACAGGAAGCAGGGCTGTGATAAAGGATCCTGCTGCCTGCGATATATGCAGGATTTGCGAGGAA
>JAFCEK010000043.1 GCA_017609225.1 Candidatus Aenigmatarchaeota archaeon
TATGCCGGCGTTTCCGCACCTTTCCCCGAGCCTGTTTACTGTTCCCTGCAGATGCCTTGCTCCTGCCCTGTATGCAGCCATTGTGTTTGCATCTGCAAAGCCGGCATCATTATGCCCGTGAAAGCCTATGGTTTTTCCTGTTTTTCCTGAAACCTCTCTTACTATGCTGAAAACATCCTCAGGAAACATTCCCCCGTTTGTATCGCACAGAACAAGAACATCTGCGCCTGCTCTTTCTGCAGCCTCAAGAACCTTTAGCGCATACCCCCTGTTTTTCCTGAACCCGTCAAAGAAATGCTCTGCATCAAAACAAACAGGCTTTTCCGCGCCTGCAAGCTTTCCCACAGCGCCCTCCACAGCAAAAAGGTAATCAGATGGGTTTTTTCCAAGAACACCCCTGACCTGCTCTATATCAGCCTTGCCAACAACCGTAAACCCGTCAGGCTCTGCATCCATCATTGCCTTTACATCACCTCTGGTTGTCCTTCCGAATGCAAAGACCTTTGCCTTCAGCCCCAGTTCCTTAACCCTTGAAAAATATTCCCTGTCTGTTTTGTTTGCTGCAGGAAAGCCCCCCTCTATCCCGGGAATTCCATACTCATCCAGAATCCCTGTTATCTGCAGCTTTTCAGGTAGCAAAAGGCTGACTCCTGGGGTTTGTTCCCCGTCCCTCAGGGTTGTGTCATATAAACTCACATCAGACATAAAATCACATTCCCGCCCAGAAAACCGGCGAGAATTTACTCTATAATAATGATGCCTATAATTGCCTCAAAAACAGATTCAATTCCTGTTCCGATATTTTTGATTTTTCCGGTCATTCAGGCACCTTTTAAAATTATGGACAGAAAAGTTTATAAATGTGATTTCCACCGGTGTATTGAGCAGCCTTGATTGCGAAAGATGTGAGGCTGCAGCTCTCGCAGGGAATTCCCGATTCATTGATAGTTAACCGGTTGGAAATACATCTCAAGAACCAATTGTATGATTAATCTGAATTAACCATCCCACTGGTCTATGAGCAGTGGTTCTTGGGATTTGAATTAAAGCATTCTGTGCAGTATTTTTCCGGCTCCTTTAGCAGGGAGAATATGTCCTTTATTTCAAGAAAATGAAAACGATTAACTCCAAGCTCTCTTTTCAATTCTTCCCTGCTTCTTACCCTTTCCGCAAGCAGAGGCTCCCTTGGCTCTGGCCTGTATCTGCAGGGCAGTCTTGGAGGGGTTGCAGACAGCAGATAAACCTCTTTTGCTCCAGCATCCCTGAGCATTTGTGCAATCTTCCTTGCAGTAGTGCCCCTGTTAACAGAGTCCTCAATTATAACCATTTTATCTTTTATTGCATGGGGATTTATTTTCAGTTTTTCTTCTGGGCCCGGGGTTTCATCAAGATAGCGTATATTATGGCTTCTTAAAACAGCATGGCTTACAGGATGAGAAGAATATTTTGAAAATCCATCTCCAATATACAGCCCAGAGTCAGGAACAGGAACAACAAAACATCCTGGAAACAGGTCGCCGTATAATTCTGCAAGCCTTCTGCCCAGATTCTCCCTGAAAACAGAAACAGGCTCGCCATAAACAGTGCTGCAGGGGTTGGCATTCCATACAAGCTCATGCAGGCATCTCTTCTCTTTTTCTTCCCTGAAAATTTCCCTTCTTTCTATTACCCCCTCCATATTTACAAATACAATCTCCCCTGGCTTTACATCCTCAAATTCAGCATTCAATGGAAATGCGCATGACTCTGAAGCAAAAACAACAGCATCATCGCTTGTATATAATGAGAGCGGCTCCATTCCGTAAGGGTCTCTTGCAGCAAATATGCCATCCTCTGTTATAACAAGGCATGCATATCTCCCCTTTATACTTTCAAGCGAAGCGGCAAGCGAATCAAAAATATCATCTGTTTCCATCTCCCGGCTTTTTGTTGCCATCAGAATGTTAAGCACCTCTGCAGGATTGTTTGAATCTTCCATTACAGAGCCTTTATCCTTTAGTTCACCCGGAATATTTTCCATATCAGGATATCCTGAAAAAACAATGCCTGTTCTTCCATGTTTTGATTTTGCAGAATGCCTTGTTGGATAAGTTATGTGTTTGTTTGATACATTGCCTATGGAAAGCCCTGTTTTTTCTGCCTCATCATTCCCAGCAGCTGTTAGTTTCTTGCTCAATCCGCCATAAACAAGTCCATCTGCTTCTACAACAGGAAACAGCATATATCCCTTATCTGTATCCGGATCTATATCAGTAGAGATCAGGCATGAACCTCCATGCCCCCTGTGCTGCAGGCTGTGAAGACATTCTATACAATAAAAAACAGAATCAGTGCTGTATTTGTTTGCAATACCTGCCACTCCTCCCATAAAATCCCATTGATTATTGAAAATAAAAAATTTAAACCCATTGCACAAAAATGGGTTATGCTGAACCAGAAAACATGCCTTGGAATTGAAAGCACTGCCCATTCATTCGGGATTGGAATAATGGACTCTGATGGCAAATGCCTTGCAAATGCAACAGATATGTACAGGCCAAGAGAGGGCTGGGGAATACATCCCATGGAGGCATCCGAGCATCACAAAAAAGTCTGTGATGATGTTTTGCAGAAGGCGCTGGCTGATGCAGGCGTTTCCATGAGGGATATTGATATAATTGCCTTTTCCCAGGGTCCTGGCCTGCCGCCCTGCCTGCATGCAGGCCTGAACTTCGCAGGGAAACTTGCAGAAAAAAACAAAAAGCCGCTGGTTGGGGTGAACCATTGCATCGCGCATATTGAGATAGGACGCCTCACAACAGGTCTTGATGACCCTGTTACCCTTTATGTCTCGGGGGCAAACACACAGGTGCTTGCTTTTGTTTCAGGAAGATACCGCTGCTTCGGGGAAACACAGGACATTGGCATTGGGAATGCGCTGGACAAGTTCGGCAGGGGGGTCGGGCTGGAATTCCCTGCAGGCCCAAAGATTGAGAAAATGGCAGGAAAAGGCCGATACATAGAGCTGCCCTATGTTGTTAAGGGAATGGACCTGAGCTTTTCAGGGATTGTTACAGAGGCCCTGAAAAAGTACACAATGCATCAAAGCAGAGGAAATTCTGACAGCTTAAAACAATCAAACAAAGCATTCCTTAGCGACTTGTGCTTCTCGCTTCAGGAAACCCTGTTTGCAATGCTTACAGAAGTCACGGAAAGGGCAATGGCGCACACAGGAAAAAACCAGGCGCTGCTCACAGGGGGCGTTGCAGCAAATTCCAGGCTTCAGGAAATGCTGGATATAATGTGCAGGGAAAGGGATGCAAAATTCAGGGTTGTGGACAGGGCATACTCAGGGGACAATGGCGCAATGATTGCCTGGACAGGCATGCTTGCATTTGATTCAGGAATAAAAACAAAAAAAGAGATACTTCCAAGGCAGAGAACCGATGGTGTTGAGGTCAGGTGGATTTAGGCATCCACATGAGCCAACGGATAAATTTATATTGTTTAACATGCAATATAAATTATGAGATTTGAAAATAACAGTGCCAGGTATGTTGGCATGAGTTTGTCTGCTTTGATTGTTCTTGTTCTTGTAATAATTGTGCAGGGCTTTTTACCTCCCTTTAATATTGCCGGAAATGTTATAGATAACAAGGTAATCTTTGCAGATGGTGCTGGTGCATCAGGGGATTTGATAACAGGAACGCTCACCATTCCGGAGAATGTGAAGCAGGGGAAAACATTCAAGGCCAGGCTTGAACTTAATGTAAATCCTTCAGAAGAAATAGCTAACGGCATCCTTGTGGGGGCAGTGTTTGATGACGGACTTGAAATCATCAGCGCCAGCCCTACTAATGCTGTTATTGACAGGGAAAGCAGCACCATTGTGTGGACGCTTCCCCCGGAAAGCCAGCAGCTGAGCGTAAAACTCAGGGGAAATGAAACAGGAAACTATACTGCCAGATTCAGGTGGGGCATAACAGACCCCTATTATGAAAACTACACAAGCAGCATAGTGGAGGTAACAGAGGCACCTGTGTCATTATGCGAGTTTTCAGATGATTTCAGCACAGATGATTTAAGCGAATACAACATAGGAAGCTGGAAACCTGAAGATACCCCGCAAATCATGGATGGCGCATTAATACTGAAAGGAACAACAGGACAGGGGTATGATTATGTCTGGATGAGCGAAGGCTATGAAAGGGAAGACGGCCTGACATTCCATTTCAGGCTTAGAATAAACCAGAACTCCCAGGCATGGGTTGGCTGGTTTGCACCTGACAACTATTACTCCCAGCTTTATGAGAATTATTATGAAACATATGGAAATGAACTCTACCAGAATCTTGCCAGTTACTTCAGGCACTATCCATTATACAGCCTTGTTCATGGCTTCTGGATACGTTCAGGCATGATATATGTTGAAGAAAAGCCGCAGTCACGATTTACAGGAGGATACCCCAAATATATAGCAGTGTCAAATGCTGACAAATGGTATGAATTCAAGATAACGCTGAACCAGGACGGAACAGCATCATATTCATACAGACCGGAAGGCGGCGAATGGACAAACATAGAATTTGTGCATAGTGCTGGAGAAAACATTCTGATACCGGGAATTGTCTACTACACGCCCTATCCAAGGCAATATGTATATCTGGATGAATGGAACATCGGAGATGCCAGTACATGCCCGTCTTAAAACACTGTTTGTGATTGTAATGAAAAAACAGCTATTTGCAATCCTGATACTTGTTATTTTTTTATTTTTGATAGAAAAAAATGTGGTTGGATTGAATTATGATAATGATGAATTCAATGACATTTCTACAACCAGTTTATCGATAGAAACTCAAAATTATGACCCTGAAACCCAGGAATTGCTGGAAATTTGTTCACAAAAAACAATCTATAAAGATTTATGTTATGTTATGGTTGCAGATATGCAGGGTGAACCCTCTGTTTGCAATATCTTAAATTATAAGGATGCTATAGAGGAATGTAAAAAAGCAGTGCAAAACAATATTGGTATCAAATATTTTCTTAATTCCGTGAACAGATGGACTAAAGGAAAAATAGGTTTAAAAGAAATCAGGATTAAATGAAAAACTCAAAATTAATTATTATTAGTATTTTGTATCTTTTTTTATTGGTAAATATTTTTTTTAATGAAGTTTCTGCAGATGCTGGTTCTTATATTGTTTATGAATCTCATATAACTCCTTTGGAAAAATTGGATGAAAATACAGTTCTTGTTTCTGTAATGTTTAATAAAAGATACTTTAATGCAAAGGAATATTATTATGAAATACCATCAGATTCTATAAGCCTGTCTGATACACTCCAATTGAGTGATGATTCAGAACCTCAAATAGAAGAACCAAATGATGATATACCTGATGATGTTTGTGGAGATGGGGATTGCGGTCCAAACGAAGGATGCAATATATGTGAAGAAGATTGTGGACCATGTGATATTCCGCCGCAGGAACCTGAAGAAACCCAGGAAAACCCAACTGATTCTGAGCCAATAGAAGAGCCGCCTGTTGATGAAGAGTTTCCTGAAAACTGGTGCGGTGAATATAGAGAAATTAAAAGCACTATACATACGTATGACGAAGAAGGAACAGGAGAAACCACAGCTGAATTTTACCTAAATGGGAATTCCGTTAGAGTTGATATAAGCACTTTTTATAAAAGAGAAACAGACAGATGGGGAGTTATACATGTTTATAGCGATAATACCCCACTCTCAAATTGCTTGTATTCTTCTTACCCTTCTGGTGATGATAAAGGCTGTGGAATAGGAAGTATAGACCTTTTTTTTGATCCGGATGTTTCAGGAACTAAAATAAAAAGAGGGGCCAACGGGGTACCATTGGATTATTTTATTGGTCCAGGAATGCATAATATTCTTGCTTTTGAAGAGTATAAAGAAAAAAAATATCCTGTAGATCTTCGTATTTGCATAGAGGAAACTGAGCCTCCAAAAACCTGTAAATTCAAAATAACAGGTTTTAATAAAGTTGATCCAAGAACTTATGCAAAGGAAAACGAATGGAATAAAGATAAATATTATTTTAGAAATGAAGAATTCAAGTATCTTTTTAGTAATAATATTAATTTTTTTGATGAAACATCTTTGTTTGAAATAAAAATGGAAAAAGAAGGAGAATGCGATGATTATAAAATTGAAGAAGTCGCAGAAGCCATAAAAATGGTTTTTCTTGCTGAATGCTCTGATGGTATAGATAATGATGGTGACGGATTTGCTGATGAAGAGGATGAAGATTGTGGAAAAAGCATAAATGAAGGCAAACCACCAACAAAAAGAATTTATGATTTTGCTTTTGGAAAACAAAAAAACAATAAAGCAACCTATTCAAAAGAAATTGTTTTTGGAATAGAAGGTACAGAACTTGGCAAACTAATTGATTTAAAAAAAGAAGGTAAAAAAGAAGATTTTTGCCAGGCTCATCATATAATTCAGCATAAAGTTAGAGAAATAGAAGAAAAATGCCCCCATCTTCCAGTAGAATATGATTGCTCTAGCGAAAAAATGAAATATAGGTGTGATTCTTATGATAAACCTTATACTCGTTCAAGTTCGGAAGAAACAATTGATGATACTTGTATCTGTGTATGTCACAGACCACAAACCATAGATGAAATAGCTAGAAAATATGGAATGTCAGAAGAAGAGTTAAGAGCTTTTAATGAGTTTGACAGTCCAGTTGGTTTTAATAATATTGATTTAGATAATCTTAAACCAGGAGATACTGTATTTGTTCCGAGTTATTTAGTATGCGCAAAGGAAATTGATAAAGAAAATGCCCAGAGTTATCTGAGAAGTTTTTGCAAAAATATTATGCCTCATGTATCTGATTCTAAAGGTAAACAGCTTGATTTTTTTCAAATATTTGGAGAAGGAAAAAAAGTAACTTGCGCTATTATAGAAAAAAATGGTGTAAATCACCCGGTTGTTTTTTCCGCATTTGAAGAAGCAAT
>JAFCEK010000044.1 GCA_017609225.1 Candidatus Aenigmatarchaeota archaeon
AAAGAAAATGTTCCAGGAATATCCATGGTTAAAGAAGCAGTATTTCTGGGGTTCAGGTATGTGGAATCCATCGTATTACTTTGACAGCTTGGGCAGGAACATAGAGGAGCTGTCTACTTATGTGAGAAAGCAAGGCAGGATTAACTAATCAACCGAGGTGCAATTCCACCAGTCTTATTAACCAATTGCATGTGACTGGTGGATGAAGCACTAATTAAGGAATCAATTTAAAACAAAATCCTCAGCATTATTCAGCAGTTCCTCAGCAACTTCTTTTGTAATTTCATCCTTTTCTGAAGTTACATAATATTGCTTATCGATTCTCTCTTTTTTGGCATCTGAGATTTGCTTATATAACTCATTCTTTTCAAATAATAATTTCAATAAAAGAATTGAACCACCATGATTTTCACATTTAATACCCACTCTGAACAATAATGCTAGAAGAAGATTATACATTGCATAGTAAGACATGCTTATGGAATTTTCATAAAGATTGTTCTTCAATAGCAACTTAGCTGATTTCAAACAATTAACTGATTTTTTTGAATAAGAACTACAAATATCTTCAGATGGTTCAACCAGTCCTAACTTTTCTTCTTTTTTTAATTTATTTAGAAATTTGTTTTTCATAAAACTCTTCAATTCCTCTGATTATTATGTGGTTCTTAATGATTTCTTTTATTAACGGCGATTTGATATCAAATTTTCCTATTTTAACATTAATTTTTGAATGAATTTCTTCAACAGATTTCTTAATGCTTCTGCTCATAGTTTCAATGTAAATATCAATATCACTTCCCTTCTTAGCTGAACCTTTCGCATATGACCCAAATAAGATGATTAATTTTGCATCAGTCTTTCTTACAATCTCTTCAAAAATAACGCTTAATTCAGGATTGCGGTGCAACAATTTTATCAATTTATGTAATTCTGCTTGCAAAATATAGGTGCGTGAAATGAAATTCTTTTTTAAGAAGAATATTTTATTTTTGCCTTCTTTTCTTGAATCAACAACGTTTTTTTTCTTGAGATTATTTAATTTTCTTAAAATTGTAGAATGTGATTCATTCAATTTTTTAGCAATGCCTCTAACATGATTATCTGTATTTAGCAAAAGTTCAACAATATCCAACTCAAGATTGTCTCTTTTTTGCACCATATGGTTTAATTATGAACCAATACTATAAAAAGGTTTCGGTTTCTATGGTAACTGCTAACTTCTTTAATCCAATGAGCCTTCGGCTTTGATATAAAAAATTACCCCTTAATTCTTTGTCTTGATAGTTGCTTTCACTTTATTGACTGATGGATTCCAAATTTACTTCTTCGCTCCTCGTCCTTCATGTTGCAGTGTTCAACCTTAGCTAACGCTCAGGGAATATAACAGGCATTAACAGGCTCGCACCTTGCAGGTGTTCGACCCAAATTTCCCTCCGGGAAACTTCGCATAAACCGATATGTTAAATGTAATTTTCAAAAATCCTAAAAAAGAAGAGGGGGAACTTTTAGAAAAGCCATATCCCAGGGTGATATTCCCCCAAGAGGAAAAACATTCTTGAGATTGACATTACCACCTGAAGAATATAAAGATTTTCTTAAGAAATTAAGAAAGAGAACCTAGCAACTGAATATAAGTAATAATCTTTTTTTGTCCCTTATTTTTTTACAAATAGGGCTTCGCCCCCTAAGACAGACCCATTCTCAATCTCGGATTTTTTTCAGAAAATCCTTGTAAACTTGCATGGTTTCATTTTGAACCCTGAACTGATCTAATCCCCTCATCATTTCTCTTTTTTAAATCTATAATTTTATCATAACTTTTCTTCGGGCTGAACTTCATTAAATCGCATATGTTCATAACATAATTATGTTGAACCAGAAAACCATTGTTTTCAAACAGCGGATGTATGGTTCTGGTTCAACAGCTGTTGCCTCGCCAAGAAAACAGCCGACTTTAGTCGGCGGATATACGGAGGCAACATTATATCTGTCTCTCTGAAATTAAAGCTAAAAAAAATAAATTCAAGACATCCGGTTAGGTGCCAGGCAAAGCTGGCCGGTTCCATCATTTGCCCTCAATTTAAATGTCTGTGTATTTTTGCAGTTTAACTGCTTACATTTCCTTTATCTTGGTTGCAACAAAGTTCTTGATTTCATCCTCGTCCGGTATTGCAAGAGATTTCTTGAACCTCTTTGTACCGTCCGGCAGGAAGAAACCCCTTGAAATGGCAATAAATTCATTCTCGCTGTCCTCAGCTATTGCCTTTTTTCTTGCGATTTCAAGGAAGTTGTATGTAATCCGGCTGCTATTCAGTTTTCAGAAACAGCAGACAGAGTTTTACCAAACTTTATTTCCTCTGCTTTCAGTGTTTCGAACTGTACCATTGTATCTTCCTCCGTTGTATACAGCTATAACAGCCAATGCACAAGCACCGGCTGCATTTCCGGCGGCCCTTTATAAAAGCGCAAATTGCTTCACACTTTAAGCCGCTTTTTACTTGTATAATTATATAATTAGTATATAAAGCTATCGCTGATGCACCATTTCATTGCTTCATGGAATTAGTCATGATAATGGATTATTTTGTGCATTTGTGTGTTAATAATTTTTCTATTGAAAATCCCATTGCAATAACAAGAGCAATAGTTAAAGCCCATCTCAATGCCATGAACTCCAGTCCCAGGAACTGAATCTCAACCAGCCCCTGCGAAATCTTCAGGCATGCACATGCACCCAAAAACACAATGATGTTTGAGATGCTTGCCCCCTTTTTGATTAAAGAAGCAGCAACAGGGAAAACAATATAAAGAGGCCCTGTTGGAAGTGAACCAAGAAAAACAGAGATTAATGCACCCTTTATGCCTGACTGCTTTCCCAGATATCTTGTAACTGTTTCTTTTGAAGTCCATACACTGAATAGCTCTACCAGAACCATAACAGCAGGAAAAATCAAAAGCATCTCAATAAAGTAATCTGCTGAATATCTGACAATAGTGCTTGTGCTCTGCGGGAAATAAAATAAAACCGCTATAAATATCAGTACCATGACCAGTGCAATACCATAATTTTTCATTAATCTTTTGTTCATCCCAGAATCACCCCCATTATAACAGCTATCAGCAGGGCAATTAAGAAACTGAAAAGATTGCGCAGTGCTGCAAATTTTTTTCCAAGCACCCTTATTTCAAAAGGCAGAGTAACAAAACCAACCATTGTCAGGGTGGTTATGAATGCAGCAGCAACCATAATACTCGCGCCGCTTTCAATCAGTGATGCAATGAGCGGAAAAGAAAACAGGGCAGGTATATGCAATACTGCACCAGTAATTCCTGCAAGGAGCACGCCGCTAAAGCCAGAGCTTTCTCCCAGATACTGGGTGATAATATCATTTGACAAAAAGCCCTGCATAATTCCTATAATTAATACTATAATTATCAGATATGGCATCATTCTGATAAATGATTTAACCGCGATTCTCAGGCCCTGCAGACTCTTTTCCTTTGATTTAAGGAAAGATACACTCAGGCATACCAAAACAAAAATATTTATCACAACAGCAAGAAGACTAGCGCTCATTTTTCCCTCCAAAATGTTTGCTGTAGAATTTAACCATATTATCCACCATCTTTTTCCTTTCCATAATTGCCTCCAGCCATTTTTTCAGATACCCTTTGCCTTTTTTTGTTGCTCTGTATATCCTTTTATCCGGGCCGTCCTTGTTTTTTAGCCAGTTTGATGACAGTAATCCGTCATGCTCCATTCTTCTCAGTGTTGTATACATAGTGCCAGATTTTATTTTATGCCTGCCTCTGCTGAGTTCTTCAATTTTTCTGCTTATTTCATAACCATATGATGGCTCTTCAAATACAACCCTTAGAATCAGGAACTGCATCCATCTCCTTTCGGGATAGCAGCACTTATGATTATTGTGCATAAATAACTATATAACAATGTTACATATATAAATGTGTTTCCACCGGCATTCGCGGTTAACCGATACTGAAAACACATCTCAGGAACTTCCTGTGAAATAAATCCCACAAATCCCATAAGGTGCAAGTTTTATATATCAGAAATGCTATTTTCTAAAAGCTGTTGGGGCATTTGGATAAAAAACAAAGAGGGATAAGAATGCGGTTTAAGCGCTTTAAGTGCGGTGATATTGAAATAGAGGATTTTGAGGGAAACCCGGAAGAGATTAGGGCCCTTGCTGATATGTTTCCGCAAAAACCAGGATGGAAAAGATATGCAGTTTGGCTCTCCGGCCTTGCATTGTCTGCTGCCATGGGAGCAGGAATAGCATGCAAATTCATGGACTGGCATGAATCTGATATACAAGCAGTGATGCAGGCAGATGAAACTGAAACAATGCCTCAAATGCCAGAACCGGCATCCGCATCACAATCCAAAGACATAAAGCCTTCCGGCCAGGCAGACCAGGAAAATGAGAAAATAAAGAAAGCAGGAGATATGCTCAGGCGCGCCTTCTCAGAGGAAACCATTCAGGCAGCAGCAGCTGCCCTGTATGATGTTCTCTCAACATATAATATGGCATACAGGGACAGTGATGAAGTAAGGCAGCATATAGGAGGAAAAATAGCCCTGCCTGCTGATGAAGAGGATGGTTTTTTCCTTGAACCCCTTTACATCAAGGATGAAAACGGAGGGAGGTTTGAGGGCGAATGCCGCATAGGAAAAAAGGGAATAGACTATATTGTTAAATGGCTTGAAACAGAAGGCATAAAAGATACATTAAAAGCAAAGCAACTAAAAAGGCTGCTAAATGAATTTGAGATGCTGTCAGGAAAAGCCAGTTTTTACATCCTCAGGGATAATGAATTAAGCGTATCCTTTAGTCTTGCAGCAAAGAAAAGGCAAAAAACACAAACCAGTGGAAGCATTATTGGAATCACTGCAGGAATTATAAAATATCCTTTATCTGCTGTTCTTGATATGGGTGGAAATGCCACACTCTATGTTGCAGGCATGTTTTATCCGGAGGCAGAGCTGTTCCGCCAGCTAAGATATGAAAGCGAACTAAAATCCACCATACACATAAAAAACAAGAACGGCACTTTTGTGCCATACAGGCTTGAGGTCTGACAGAAATTATGCTGAACCAGAAAACCATTGTTTCAAACAATGGATGTATGGTTCTGGTTCAACAGCTGTTGCCTCGCCAAGAAAACAGCCGGCTTTAGTCAGCGGATATACGGAGGCAATATTATTTATAAAAACAATGCTGTATATATTAGTGAAGGCTATGAAAGTGAGGGTATTCAGCACGAAAACATGTCCCTGGTGCCATACAGTGAAGGAATGGCTCAAAGAGCATAACATAGAGTTTGAGGATATTGATGTTGGTGAGGACCAGGAGGCAGCAAAAGAGATGATTGATAAGTCAGGGCAGATGGGAATTCCTGTGACAGAGATTAACGGGCAGATTATTGTGGGCTTTGACGAGGAAAAGCTGAAAAAGGCACTGAAAATAAAGGAATGATTTTCTGTTTTTAACAAGAGATGATATCATGGGCTGCGGAGGCTGCCGTTCAAAGAAGAAGAAAGAGCAGCCGGGAGCAGCATGAAAACAATATAAAAGACAGCAATTAACTATTTCTTATTATGATTGCAGTTATACTTGCAGGCGGGTTTGCAAAAAGGATGTGGCCCCTGACAGAAAACCAGCCAAAGGCCCTGCTGCCAATAGCAGGAAGACCTATAATAGAATACATAATAGACAAAATAATGGCACTGGACGGAATTGACAAAATTCTGGTATCAACAAACAAAAAATTCGAGAGCCATTTCAGGGAATGGCTTTCCGGTTTTTCACAGGATGCTGCAGAAAAGATAAAGCTTGTGGTTGAGCCAACGCTTCATGAAGGAGAGAAATTCGGTGCAATAAAGGCATGGGATTTCCTGATAAAGCAGGAACACATACAGGATGATATAATAAGCATAGCAGGAGACAACCTTTTTGAATTTGACCTGAGGCAGCTGATGGATTTTTTCAGGGAAAAAAAGGAGTATGTGATTGCACTGTATGATGTCAGGGAGAAATCAGAGGCAAAAAAGTTTGGTGTTGTTGAAACAGACAAAGACAGCAGGGTTACTGGCTTTTCAGAAAAGCCTGAGAACCCCAAAACAACCCTATGCTCAACAGGCGTCTATATCTTCCCGAAGGAGAAGCTTGGCATGATATCAGAATACCTGAAAGGCGGGGAAAATCCAGATGCCCCGGGGCATTTCATTGCATGGCTTCACAGGAAGCTGCCTGTTTTTGGTTTTGTTTTCAGGGAAAACTGGTTTGATATAGGAAGCTTTGAAAAATACAAGGAAGCTGATGAGTTTTTCAGGAAGAAGTAAACTTTTATATTTTAAAATCAAATAACCTATGTTCATGGCACCTCTATGAAGAAATAAGGTGCCATTTTTTTCAGGGGGCTGAAATGGCCAGGGGTTCAGTGGAATTTCTTGAGGAGAGAAGGACAGAATTTGTTGCCAAGCTGAAAGAATTCCTCAGGAAGGAATACTACAAGCAGCTTGTCAGGGCTGCAAATGAAGAAAGGCCGCTGGTTGTTGATTTCAAAAAACTTGACAAATTCAGCCCGGAGCTTGGCGAGCTTCTGCTCCAGTATCCGGAGACATTTTTTGAAATTGCCGGTGAGGCAGTAGGGCAGATTGAGCTTCCGAAGGTTGAGATTGAGCCTGAAGAAGAGGAAAGCGCAACAAAGCTGAGATTCATAAACCTTCCTGATTCAGTGAATATAAGAGACCTGAGGTCAAGGCATATTTCAAAATTCATATGCGTGGAGGGCATAGTAAGGAAAGCCACGGAAATAAGGCCAGAGATAACAGAAACCGTCTGGGAATGCCCTGACTGCGGAGAAAGGATAACACAGGAAGTGAGATTCGGGTTTATAGCAAAGCCGTTCCAG
>JAFCEK010000045.1 GCA_017609225.1 Candidatus Aenigmatarchaeota archaeon
TGTGTCCAGGGTTTCATTGCTGGTTACGTTTATGTAAATCCAGTTGTTTTTTGTGGTTGTCTGGTTGGGAAGGGTTGGGGATGTGTAGTTAAGCGGGGGTATTGTTGTGTCAACCGTGAAATATAGTATTGGTGTTGAATTCAGGTTTCCGTCTGTATCATTGCAGTAAAATGTTATGTTATGGTGCCCGTCATTCAGGTTTGCATAGGTGTAATTCCAGTATGTATTACTAGTATAATTATACATGCTTATGTTAGCTGTGTTGTTTAAAGAAAACATGCATATGCTTCCATTATCATCAATGCTCACATTGAACTGCAGGGTTGATGTTGTATAGCTCTTGTTTAAAGGTGAAATTATAGTTATGTTTGGTGGTATTGTATCATACACATTAAAGAACACGTCATTTAAGAGCAGGGGTGTAAGGAATTTGTTGCTGTCTGTATAGAACGTGTAATTCAGGGTTATGTTGGTTGCTGTCATGCCTATTGTGAAATTCAGGCTTGAATTCCCATTTGTCAGGTTCTGCACTCCTGAACTTGTCCAGCTTCCGCTTCCTGCTGCATATTTCACTTCAAGGCTTATGTTGGTTCCTGAAGGTATCATACTTTCGGTTGTGACTTCAACCGTATCATATCCTGATGCGAATGTATGTGTATCATTGTATTGCCATCCTGTGGGGCTTGAAAATCTTGCTGACTGATTGTTGAAAATATCCGAAACCTGGTTTGCTGTTAATGATGTGTTGAAAATCATCACTTCATCCATTGTTCCCTTATAATAATTATATATTGTTGAAGCTCTGTAGAAGCTTAGAACAACCTGCGGTGTTGCAAAATCATGACTTCCTGCCATGTTTCCTTCACCATCAACCGAATCGTCAATATAAATTTTGGCGTATGATCCGTTGTATGTTGCTACCACATGATGCCATGAACCATCAACTATGTCAGTGCTTCCAGAAACTCTGATGGCTCCTCCACTGTATGTATACAGCTCAACCTTGCCCAGGCAGTTGATTTCTATTGCCTTGTCATATGCAGAAGAACCCTGCCCTGTTTCTGTCCACATTATTGTTGCATACCTCTGGTTGCATGGTGCTTTCTCTGAAACATTAACCCACATGCTTATTGTGAAGTTTTCTGTTCCTCCAATGTCAAGCAGTGTGGAAGTGCCTGTTTCAATGTAATCACCGTTCCCATCAAAATAAATGCTGTTGCCGTAAAAACCTGAAGCTGAAGAAGCGTCTGTTACTGTTCCGTCTATATTATTCTGGGTGTAATCATAAACAGTTGTATCTGATATGTTGCTGTCAAAAGGCATATACAAAACCAGAGAATCATATGGTGACTGCAACGCATCTATTGTGAGATGTGTAAAGTTATTTTCTGCTGTTATGTTGCCCAGGACAAAATTTGTGCTTACGTCTTCTATTGTATATGTTGGATCAAAAAACAGTTTGTCTGAAAGTTTCAGGTTGTATTTTGAGTTGATGGTTACAGTAACCCTTGCTGTTGTTTTTCCGGTTTGTTTTATTTCAACATCATATCCCTGCAGCTTCCCGTTTTTTTCCACTTCGGCTGTCATATCAGAATAGTCTCCTATAAGCCTTCCGCTTTTTATTTTATATCCCTCTATTTCCAGTGGATCTGAGCACTCCACATCAAAAAACAGCCTGAAGTTTGATTTTGTTATATTTTTTTTAAACTGGATAGCACTTGAACTTATTGGTGTTATTTCATAGCCGAATTTCTGCCCGCTGTCCATGTATTTTTTCTTTCTGAAAACATAGCTCTTTGATTGTTTTATTGTTTTTTGTATGCCTTCTATTTCCATTTTAGGCAGGACACGGCACCATTCGCCTGATGTTGCATTAACAGAAAGTGCTCCTGAACTGTCTTCTTCAATTACAACAGTGTTCTGAACTGTCTGGGGTATTGAATTGGCAACAGCTCTGTGTCCTTTCTGTTCAGGCTCATGTATTTTTTTGGAAGGCTCTGCCTGTTCCTGTTTTTCTGCGGGCACAGACTCCACTGGTTCTGCCTGCTGAATTTCAGGATGCTTCAGGGAATAGCTTATAGAATCTATTTTCAATATGCAGTTATCTGCCTCTATTGCGAGTTCATACATTGTTTCATTAAATCCCTCAAGATTGCATGTCTCTATGCATATCCCATTAAATTCAAATTCAGTAGCATTGGTTTTATTAAAACCGAGAATAAGGAATTTTTCTTCACCCTTTTTTATATAAACCCTTGCATTTCCATTTCCTTTTATGCTGCCGCTCAGTTTTACATATTTCAGGTCGCCATGATTCCATGGCATCCACTGGTAGAATGCAGTGCCTTCAGCTGTGAAAGAGATTGCATCAGTGTATGTTTCATTTCTGAATATAACATATCCTGTGAAAAGAAATGAAAATGAAACAAAAACAACGATTATAACTGCTAAAGCGGCAAACGGTTCTGATTTTTGAAGAAATGCCCTGCCAACCGATTTGTTTTCTGAGCGCTTTGTTTTTGCTTCAGTATGCTCTGTTTGTTTAAGCGTTCTTCCTATATATATGTTTTTTACTCTGCCGTTTTTATCCCTGATGCTTTTATAATAGTAAGGCCCGAATCTTTTGTTTCCCCTTTTTATGTACTTGGCATATACCACTATACCCCTCCATGTATGGAAAAATTGTAAGGTAACTCTAAACCCCCAAATACCCACTTATTATATAATTATATAGGCAAAACGTATATTAATTATGCTGAACCAGAGAAAACCATTGTTTTCAAACAGTAGATGTATGGTTCTGGTTCAACAGCTGTTGCCTCGCCAAGAAAACCGCCGGCTTTAGTGGGCGGATATACGGAGGCAACATTATATTGTTTAAGAGAGTTGTAAGGTAACTAATATGAGAACATACTGGATTAAAATTTCAAATATTTAAAATCTAAAAACAATTATAATCCGGCGGATTGAATGACAATAAAAAAAGTCAGGCTGCATAACTGGAAATCACATCTGGATTCTGAACTGGTTTTTTCCCGGGGGGTTAATGGACTCATAGGCATAATGGGCAGCGGAAAGTCAAGTGTAATGGAAGCCATAAGCTTTGCGCTTTTCGGGACATTTCCCTCGCACAAGGCAAGAAGCATTGGCCTGGATGATTTACTCATGAAAAAACCAGAGAAAAAAAGGCAGGGGTTTGTTGAGCTTGAATTTCAGGTAAATAATGACAGCTATTATGTAAAAAGGGTTCTGGAACTTGGCAGGGGAACAACACATGCTGAAATAAGAAGGGACGGGGAGCTTGTTGATGCAGGCCCAAAGGGCGTTACAAGGGTTGTTGAAGGGGCTTTGCAGATGGATTATGAACTGTTTTCCAAGGCTGTTTACTCCGAGCAGAACAGCATTGATTATTTTCTCAGGATACCAAAAGGCAAGAGAATGCAGCATATTGACAGGATGCTCAAGGTTGACAGGTTTGAGGCAGCAAGGGCAGGTGCTGTGGCGCTCAGAAACACGCTTGCCGGGAGAACAGAAGAAACAATGAAAATCATACAGGATATGGAGAAGGAAAATCTGCCTGAAAAGGCAGGGCAGCTGGAAACAGAGCTCATGGAACTGAATGAAAAATCCGGGAAGCTTGATTCAAAAAGAGAAAAGGTATCCATGGAGAGAGTTGAGCTTTCTGACATATTAACAGCACTTGAATCCAGGGAGGAAAGAATTAACAGCATAAAAGGGAAGCTTGAAGGCCTGAAATCTGCTATTGAAGAGATTAAATTAAGGATAAAAGAAATCAGGAATGAGCTTGGAGAAAAAGGGAAAAGGGAAATAGCAGCCAAACTGAATGATGTGAAAACCGGTATTGAAGGCATAAAGGCAGAAATCAGGGCCCTGGACTCTGATATGGAAAATTCAACCGGAAAGATGGGTTCTGTGAACACGGAGATAAGGCTCCTTGCTGACAGCATAAAGGAGCTTGAAGCAGTAGAGGCAAAATGCCCTGTATGCGAGAGTGAGATAACAGGCAGGAAGAAGCAGGAACTCATAGCAAAAAGAAAGGTAAAGATTGAAGAATTAAGGGGGCAGGCAAACAGGATTGCACAAAGAATTGAAAAATTAAAAGAGAAAAAGCAACATCTGGAAGAACAGCTTGAAAAGAAGCTTGAAAGCAGGACAGAGCTGGAAAAGATGATGGAACTCCTTGAGGAGATTGACAAGCTGAGGAAAAGAAAAGAGGAATATACCTACAGCATGGAAGGCCTTGAAAAACAGCTGCAGAAGCTTGAAAGCCGGTTTGAAAAAACAAAAATCCGTGAACTGAGAGAGCAGCTCCAGGAAAAAATTGCCCTTGAAAGCGAAATAAAACAGGAGCTTTCAGATATCCGTGAAAGAATCAGTGACAAGCAGGAAATCCTGGAAGACCTTAAAAACAGAATGGAAAGGCTTGAAAAGTACAGAAAGCAGGTAGAGAAAAGCGAACTCATATCTGCCATGCTGAAGGGTTTTGAAAAGGTTCTTAAAGTAACCAAGGACCAGCTCAGGCAGGAATTCCTGAAAACAGTCAATTCCATAATGAATACAATATGGCCTGAACTCTATCCATATGGTGATTTTGAAGGCATAAGGCTGGCTGTGGATGAAAGCTCTGATTACTCTCTTCAGCTCAGGGAGCCAGGCGGCTGGGTTTCTGTGGAAGGAATCGCATCCGGAGGGGAAAGAAGCATGGCCTGCCTTGCGCTGAGGATTGCATTTTCTCTTGCATTTATACCAAATCTTAAATGGCTTATACTGGATGAGCCTACGCACAATCTGGACAGCAATGCCATAAAGCAATTTGCAGAAACACTAAGGGAAAGGATAAACCAGTTTGCCGAGCAGGTCTTCCTTATAACACACGAGGAAAAAATATCAGAAGGCATTACAGGAAATCTCTACAAACTGGAAAGAAACAAAGAACTGAATGAGCCAACAAAAATTATCCAGGTATGATGCTTCCCTGTATTAAACCATGAATTATGCAGCCAATTAATTTACCTTGCACCCTCGGCTTCTTTTTCAATTCTCTGCCTTTCAGAGATAGCAAAACTCTTTGAATCGTTTTTTGAAGCTGCTATCAGCTCATCTGCAATTGACTGGGCAAGGGTTTTTCTGCTCTTAAAGTCAGCTCTGTATATGCCCTGCGCCAGATGCCTTAAAGCAAGGTCTATTCTTCTCTGGGGGCTTGTTATAACTGCCTTTCTTGCTATTATTCCGCCAAGCCTGTATGAAGCTATTTCCTCCAGCAGCGCTGAGTTTTCTATTGCCTTAACAAGAACCTGAACAGGATTCTGCTTTGTTTTTTTCTCAATAATATCAAACGCTTCCTCCATGTGTTTGTAAAGCTTTATTGTGTTTCCAGGGAACCTTCCCGATGTTATTTTGTGCTTTTTTCCCCTGTGACCCGGAACCATCAGCTTGTTTACAAGGCGTTCAACAACATTCATTTTCATTTTGTTCAGCTGTGTTGGGCCCATCCTGCCTGCAGTCCTTGGTATAAGCACAGGCCTCAGGTTTATGTATTTTTTCATTCCTGCATCCTCTACCTTTACCTCAGACAAATCCCATCTGTTGAACAGCAAAATTTTTTGTTTCTTCATAACATTCTCCCTAACTGAGCAGTATCAGTATAATTCCGAGTATTCCCAGTCCCCATGCCAGAACAGGGTCAAATGCAGTGTAAAACGCAAGTGCAAATATCACAATCCCTATAATCCTAACAACCATTCTTCCTGTTCTTTCCATATCAAGCTCCCTTGGGCTTCTCCTTTTTGCCTTTTATTAATTCTGAAAGGCTTACGCCGTTTACTGAAACAACTTTGTATTTTATGCCATGCATTGAACCTATTGCAGAGTGCTGGGAACCACCAACACACTCTATCATAACCTCATCATGCTCGTCAATAAATTTTATGGCATTGTTTCCGGGAACAAACGCTGTCACAGGTATGCCATTCTTAACTATCTGAACCCTTACACATTTTATTATGCCTGAATGCGGCTGCTTTTGCTCCACTCCTTTCTTTTTCAGCACAATACCCTTGGCGCTGGGAGCGCCTTCAAGAGGGTCTTTTTTCCAGAGTTTCAGGAATTTCCTCTTGTGTATTGTACTTTTCCATCTGAATTTTTTCCTTCTCTTCTTCATGTCCCTTGCTGAAAACTGTCCCATATACAGCAGCCTCCATATGTTAGCAATACAACATATCCCTATTTAGCGGGAATTTTCCTAACTTATTGGAGTATTGAGAATATTTGTATAATAGGCATATAAATACTTAAATGCTTATCAGAATTGTTTTGTTTTTTTATCTTAGTCCATGCCTTGTTGCAACAGCCACCGAAATCCAGCAAAGCCCTGCCGCCAAAAACAGTATGAATGCCACTATCATAGCCAGGACATAAGAAGCTTCAGAAACCCCTATATTAAGCTGTAGGTTCTGGACTATCCAAACCCCAAACAGCATGAAAAGGCCACCAAGAACCCAAAATCCAACAAGTTTCATGCTCATATGTTATTTTTGGTTCCCAGATTTAAATCTTTTTCAGCTCATTTTTAAATTCCTGTGCCTTTTCTGTGAGAATTTCACATGCCTTCAGGACTATATCCTCTGGCTTAAGGCCGGATATTGATTCAACCCTGAATATAAACTTGTTTGGGTTTGCTGTTATTTTCAGGCCATTGTCAGATGATTCCTCGCAAATCCTGCATATATCGCAGGCAGCAGGATCCTTTATCACAGC
>JAFCEK010000079.1 GCA_017609225.1 Candidatus Aenigmatarchaeota archaeon
GGGATAAAATTATTGAGGAATGCAGTTATTTTGGCCTTTAGGGAATAATAACCAGCTGTGCCAGGCCCGGGGATTTTGATCTAACCATGAAGATTGTTCAGAGGCATAAGGGCTTTGTTTTTGCAACAGCAGGCATACATCCTGAATTTATCAAGGAGATTTCAGAAGGAGAGATTGGGAATTTTTTGGAAAGATTAAAAGAAAACAGGGCTAATATTGCAGGCATTGGAGAGGTTGGCCTGGATTACAACTGGGTCAGGGAAAATGAATGGAGGGAAAAGCAAAAAGAACTGATCAGGGAACTTATAAGATTTGCAAAGAAACTGGGAATGCCACTGGTAATTCATTCAAGGGATTCCTATGAGGATGCTGTGGATATTCTTGAGCAGGTGGGGGCAGAGCAGGTAATGATGCATATGTTCGGGGCAAACCAGCTTGTCCATAGAATAATTGACAACGGCTGGCATGTTTCCCTGAATGCAATCGTGCTGAAAAGCAAAAAACACAAAAAGGTTGCAAGGGACATGCCCCTGGATAAACTTATGCTGGAAACAGATGCCCCATGGCTTGCTCCTGAGGGCTGGGAATCAAAACGAAACGACCCAAGGGCTGTCCTGAGGGTTGCAGAAAAAATCGCTGATATAAAAAAGATTCAGGTTGATGAGGTTATTAAACAGACAACCAGCAATGCAGTTGAATTTTTTAAGCTGGATATAAGGCTCTGAGGCAATTGGTATGATAGGCACATATATCCTTATTTTGAAACTCTGCAAAAGGTCAAGGATTAAAATCGGCAGGCTTGGTGTTTTTGATTTTCCTGAAGGCATCTCTCTGCCTTAGGGAAAAACATCAGCATTGAAAAAAGAACAGGGAGGTATAAAAGAATTGCAGAAAACAAGAAAGGGAAAATGAGATGGCATATTGATTATTTCCTTAAGAACAGAAACTGCCTGCTGACAGATATTCTTGTGATTGAAGGCAAAAAGGCAGAGTGCAGCACTGCGAAAAAAATCATGGAATTCAGTGTTATTCCTGCCATTGGATTCGGCTCAAGCGACTGCAACTGCAGTGCACATTTTTTCAGAATTGAAAAAAATAGCCTGTTCAGGCTGGTTTCGCTTTCACTTTAAAACAGAAAATATTCCAGTGCATCGTTTATATTGCCTACCTCTACAACCTTTATGCCTGCCTCATCCTCAACCATAACTGTGTGGGGTATGTCCTCTATCTGGCATATATCGGTTAATCCTACTTTTTTGCATGTTTCCTTCCTCTGGTATGTTATTTCTTTTGACTGTCCCAGGGGCACCAGAAACAGCTGGGCGCCTATGCTTTTTGCTGCCTTTGCCTTTGCAACAACCTCTCCAATAGGCCTTATTGAGCCGTCTGCTCCTATCTCTCCTGTTATCATAACACTGGTATTCACCTCTCTTCCTGTAAGAACAGCTGCTGTTGCAACAGCAAGCGCTGCTCCTGCAGACGGACCCTCTATAACAGATGCATTGGCCTTTATGGAATATATCAGATCAACAGAGGATATGTTTATTCCCATAACATTCTCCGCAACACTCACTGCTGTTCTTATTGAGCTCTGGGTGTCAGCCCAGAAGAGGATTTTGTCTATATTTACAAGCGATTTGCCTGTGCCCGGAACAAGCTGAACACTGAGCTCTGTTGAAACCCCATTGCCATTGCTGTCTACAGCAGGCACATAAAGAAAAACAATGTTTGTTTCAGATTCATTGAACTGCTTGATATATGGCTCATATCTTATGCATACCGATGATTCATTATAATAAACAACCTGGGAATTGAGCATTCCCCCCATCAGAAACCCGAAAGCCAGCACCAAAATTAGTACCGGACCCCAACCATTCATACATTATTTTAGGGATAAAATATTAATATATAATGTTGCCTCCGTATATCCGCCGACTTAAAGTCGGCGGTTTTCTTGGCGAGGCAACAGCTGTTGAACCAGAACCATACATCCACTGTTTGAAAACAATGGTTTTCTGGTT
>JAFCEK010000004.1 GCA_017609225.1 Candidatus Aenigmatarchaeota archaeon
CCACAAGCGCTATCAGTTCCTGAAGCCAGCTGAACATGAGCTCCCCAGGGTTTCCTGCCTTCACATCCAGCATCCTGCTCTCTTTTCTTTCAACAGCATCAATCTGGCAGATAATGCTGAACAATGCCTCTGCTGCATTTTCAAAAACCTCTTTCAGGTCCTTTCCGTATGCCTCAAACATCACATCAGATGTGAGGTCGTCTATTATCTTGAATTTTTTCATGTCCAGCCCCTATCGTGTGGACTTGGCCCGTAAAGGAACAGAGTTGTCATACCTTTGGTATAACATGCCTTGCCCCGCATGCATCGCACTTGAGGAACTCAAACCTTCCCTGCTTTACAATATGGGTGTCAGGCCTGTTGCATTCAGGGCATTTTATGTAGTTTTTTATGTAGATATCAATCTTGCTTTGGATCATGTTTGAGGAGAAGTTTCCAAGGACAACAAGCCTCTTTTTTTCCAGGCTTCCCTTGGTTGCAAGTTCCTTCAGGAGGAACTTCAGAAGGTGTTTCGGGTCCCTTCTCAGGGCGCTGGCAATATCCAGAAAGTTTATTATTATGGTCCTGGCTCCGGCTATCTGAATCTCGGGTTTTGGAACAACAAACCTTGAGCCCGACTCTGCCTTCTTCGGGACTTTTTCAAGTCCCCTTTCCAGGAGCTTTTCATAATCCATAATAGAACCATCTCTAATCTCTAATGGTATAATATAATATACTACTAACTTTGAATTAAAAACATTTATAAGCCAAAAAAACAATAAATATACGTAAAAAATTTTTACAATGTTTTAAAATCGCGCAGAAATAGAAGCTTTTAATTCATTGGGGGATGAATTAAAGCTTGGGGAATTAAATTGGTTCTGTCAATATTAGTTCTGTATATATATTTGCAAAGCTTACTTAAAAAGCTTTCGGCAAAGGAGCATGACAGCTTATAATGACTGAATCAGGCTGTTTAAGCTTTAAAGTGGAGGTGTTAGAAAGCCCTCTCCACTTGCATAGCAATGTGAGTGGATGGCTAAATAAGTGGAGGTGTGATATATGGATTCATTGGTCCAGGAAGTTTTTGAAAAAAGTTTTGGAGAATCTAAAGATGAGGGGGGGATAGAGGCCCAGGAAAATTCAGGCACAGGGATGGAGCAGACACTGAAAGATGAGTTTGGTGTTGAATTTAAGGGTGCAAAAATCCTTGTCCTTGGTGTGGGAGGTGCAGGCAACAACTGCATTAAAAGGCTGACTGACATGGGAATAAAAGGTGCCCAGACGGTTGCTATAAACACTGATGCAAAGCATTTGTCTGTTACAAACGCTGACATAAAGGTTCTGATTGGAAAAGAGCTGACCGGGGGGCTTGGAGCAGGAGGCTACCCAACAGTCGGCAGAAAGGCAGCTGAAGAAAGCGAAAGAGAGATTAGAAAGCTGCTTGACGGGGTGGACATGGTGTACATGGCTGCCGGACTTGGCGGGGGAACAGGAACAGGCGCAGGCCCTGTGATAGCAAAGATAGCAAAGGAAATGGGAGCAATCGTTATAGGATGCGTTACCATGCCGTTCAAGATTGAAGGAGCCAGGATAGGCAAGGCAGAGGATGGCCTGTGCCATTTGAGGCAGGTATGTGACACTGTAATCGTGGTGGAGAATGACAGACTGCTTAAAATAGCAGGCGACCTTCCTGTGGAGCAGGCATTTGGGGTGGCAGACAACCTCATATCAACAATAATAAAGGGGGTTACGGAAACCATAAGCATGCCAAGCCTTGTAAACCTGGACTATGCAGATGTAAAGGCAATAATGCATTCAGGCGGAGTGGCTGCTGTGGGGTTTGGTGAGTCAGACACAAAGAACAGGGCTGAAGAGGCAATCACAAAGGCAATGGCAAACCCGCTGCTTGAGGTGAACTATGAAGGCGGGACAGGCGCCCTGATACACATAACAGGAGGCAGCGACCTGAAACTGGATGAAATAAACCAGATAGGAGAGTATGTCTCCAAAATGCTGGACCCTGATGCCCAGGTTATCTGGGGCTCAAGGGTTGACCCTGAATTCAGCGGAAAGATTCGGGTGATAACAATAATAACAGGGGTCAAATCACCTTATATACTCGGACCCCTGGAAGCCCAGCCGCAGGAGGAAAGGGACTTCAGGCAGGAGCTTGGCATACAGGTTTTGCATTGAATCTTTCCTTACCGGCTTTTTGTTTTAAGCCGGTTGTTATCTTTTTTTCAGATTTCTTATCCGGATTATTTAAACCCATAAAAAAGACAAAAGCCCTGCAATATTGTACAAAAAGAATCCTGCCACTGTTTCTATAATCCCGAGTATCATGCCCCCTATCCCTGTTATTAATGCAAAAACAGGGCCAAGGAACAGCAGGAGAAGAAGGCATATTATCAGCACTGCAATGCCTTTTAATGATTTCTTCCAGTCTGAAAGGAAGGCTGAGAATGCTCCAACAGCAATGCCTCCGAGATGCGCGGTATTTGCTATGTCTGCAAATTCAGCAGGCTGGAAGTAAACAACCAGGGTTTCAAATATCAGAAAGGTTATTGCTATCATTCCGAGAGGAAGAGGAAAAACATAGAGGTGAATCATTCTGGCAGGATTGAGGAGCATTGCGGCCCCGAGCACCCCGAACATTGCACCTGAAGCCCCCACAACAGGGCTTGCGGATGTCAGCATAAACACTATATTGCCTATAATGCCGGCTGCAAAATAAATCAGAAGGAATTTTTTTCCTGAAACATCCTCTTCCAGCACCCTGCCGAAAAAATACAAACCAAGCATATTGAAAAAGAAATGGGAAGCGCTCACATGGAGAAAGAGAGATGTGAATATTCTCCAGAATTCAATCAGGGTTCCCTGTGAAAAGGAAAAGAGCAGGAACACGGATTCCCGCATGGATTCAGGCATGGAAAAAACAAGAAGGAAAACCAGAAGGTTTGCCAGCAACAGAATGTTTGTGTATCTTCCCATATGTTTATTATTAATCCAGGTAAAATAATAAGTATGAAAAAGCTTGGGGAAAGGGAAACATGGTCTTTGCTGAAGAGATGGAAAATACCTGTTGCTGAATACTTTCTTGCAAAAAACCCTGAGCAGGCAGCGGGGTTTGCAGAGAGGGTTGGCTATCCTGTTGTGCTGAAGATTTCCTCAAGGGAGATTATCCACAAGACAGAGGCAGGCGGGGTTGAATCCTGCCTGAAAAATGAAAAAGATGTAAAGCATGCGTTTGAACGAATAATGAGAAATGCCGGAAAGGCATATCCAAAGGCAAAAATTGATGGTGTGCTTGTGCAGAAAATGATGGAGGGGCATGAGATAATTCTGGGAAGCAAGACAGACCCCCAGTTCGGGCCTGTGCTGATGTTCGGAATGGGCGGGATTTTTGTGGAGGTGCTGAAGGATGTTACATTCAGGCTGATACCTGTTACAAGAAAGGATGTAAGGGAAATGATTCATGAGATAAAGGGATATAAAATCCTCAAGGGAACAAGGGGGCAGAGGCCTGTGAATTTCAGGATGCTGGAAAACATCCTGCTAAGGGTTTCTGACATGGTCTGGAAAACAGAAAAGCCAGAAATAAAGGAGCTTGACATCAATCCCCTTTTTGTTAATTCCAGGGAAGCTGTGGCTGTGGATGTAAGGATTCTGGTCTGAAAGAATAAAAAGCTTTTTATCAATAACTGAATATGAATGATAAACCTTACTGGAAATTTAATATTTTCAAAGTATCTGATAATGAAGTGGGACCCCATATTCATTTTGGAGAGCCGGAAATTTACAAGCCTGATGAAATACAGCGCCTGGTGGGCACAGAGGTGTGCTATGTTATTGTGGATGATGATGATCCGGATAGCGGGTGTATAAGAAACTACAGGCAGGGCATGCTTGTTGGGTTTAACAGTGAGTTTTCCTTTCTTACAATAAGGCCTGTTGTTTACAGGGGGATTGACTTTTTGGACATTGCTGATGGTATTGGTTTTGAAAGGCAAGTGACACAGGATGAGGAAATTTATCCATTCCTGCCTCAGGCAGGGGAATTCCCAGTATGCATTTTCCTTGCACCCTGTCCCCAGGAAATGATAGAGCATGACAGGAGAGAAAAGATTGGAATATTTAAGAAATGGGAAAGAGAAGGCCGCATAAAAAGGGGACCGTACGGCAGGATAGACTTTGGAACCAAGAATGATTTGTTATTGCATGATATATGCACTGATCCCAGGATACAAGAAGAAAGTGTTGTTCTGCTTGCAAGGAATGCAACAACCCCTGCAAGATTTGGAGAGAGCAGGGTTGTTCCCCCTCACAGGTGGATGGGATACCCGGGAATATACATTGCTGCTCCGCCAGAAGATGATGAATAGAGAAATTACATTTTTAAATACATTATTCAATTTAATTATACAGAATAGAAAAGTGGGAATATGGCCAGAAAGAAGGCAAAACAGAAAAAGAATGTAAGAACCGGGTTTCTTAGAAGAATAAAGAAAAAGATTCCGGGAGGTCCTTCCATAATTCACTACACAAAGAAAAGGGGCAGGAAGAGGTGACACTATGCTTGAAGTGGGAAGGATTTGCCTAAAGACAGCAGGAAGAGAGGCAGGAAGGCACTGCGTGATTGTCAAGAAGATAGATGATAATTTTGTAATGGTTACCGGTCCCAAACCAGCCACAAATGTAAAGAGGAGAAGATGCAACATTCTTCATCTGGAGCCTCTTGAGGAGAAAATAAAAATAAAGCCTGATGCCAGCGATAATGAAATCTTAAATGAATACCAGAAGGCTGATCTGTTCTCAAAACTTAACATAGAAAAGCCATCGCCCAGGAAGGCTGAAGAATGGAAAGCCAAAAAGAAAAAACAGGGAGAAAAGAAGGGGCTGAAGGAAAAGCTCAAAATAAGAAAGGCAGGCAAGGCGGAAAAAAGGCCTGAAAAGAAAGCCAAGGAAAAACCAAAAAAGAAATAGATTATCTGAGGCAGGCAGGCATCTCATTATGGCTTCTGTGGTATGATATGCATTCGCAGCATATCCCATGCCTTGGGCAGTCATTGTAATCGCATGGGCATTCCTGCTCGTTCAGTTTTTTGTTTTTGCAGTCCTTTTTCTCCATAGAAATCATAAACTTCTTGATGCCCGGAGAACCTCAACCTCTCCAACACCATCTATCTGCCTTATTTTGTTCTCAATCTTGTCCTGCTCCCCTTCGGCATCAGGAACTATAACAGTGAGCTTTATTGCCTTAAGGCCGAATGCTATGGGCTCCTCCTCAATCCTCTGGGGATTCAGGTTTTCCAGCTGCTTCTTTATTTTTTCAAAGCCTTCGGGGCTTTTTGGAAGTATCTTGAAAACCAGGATAACCTCTCCCATGAACCAACACCCTGCACTCTGCAACAGCTGCTTTATCATGGCCCTGTAAAGCCGCATTTGCATGTGTATGAATTTTCCAGTGCCTTGCACTTCTCACATCTGATTATTTCCTCTTTTCCGCATTTAGGACATTTGAATTTAATCCATTTGTCCTCTGTTTCAATTCTCTTTCCGCATGAAGTGCATTTCATATTATCAGATTAAACTTATTGGCATGAATGTATTTAAATGTTTGGAATTTTGAAAAAAAAGGCTCATTCCCATATGAACTCATAATCCCTGAATGCCGGTGCTCTGTGGGTTTTTTCCTTGTGATTCCAGTAAAACATCAGCGCTGCCCCTGTAGCTATGCCTCCAAGATGGCCAAAGTTTGCTATCCCAGGGTCAAGTCCTGTAAGTCCAAGGAAAAGCTCAAGCCCTGCAAAAAATATCACTGCAAATCTTGCAGGCAGCGGAATTCCGGGGGGTATGAATATTATGTTTTTTGGATAAAGGAAGCCGTATGCTGTGAGCACCGCAAACACCGCGCCTGATGCTCCCAGCATCAGGATTACTGATTCACCTGTAAATGCAATGTAAAGCAGGGATGACCCAATCCCTGACAGCAGGTAAAGGATGATGTACCTTTTCCATCCCAGGATTCTCTCAACGCTGACACCAAAAATAAAAAGCACAAACATATTGAGCAGAATATGGCTCATACTGCCGTGCAGAAACATGTAAGTAAAGAACTGCCAGTAGGCGCCGTACATAGCCAGGACAGGCGTTAAAGCAAAGAATTCCGTGAAGCCGGGAAAGATGCCCTGGAGTATGAAAACCATCACATTAATCAGAACCAACGCCAGGGTTATTCTCATACTAATCAATCTTTACTATTGAATTAATATGTTTTATTTTTTCTTCCTGAATTTTCTCCAGAAAATGTATAATATCACAAGAACAACTATAACTGCTGCTCCTGTAAGTGTTCCGTTTCCGCTTGAAGGTATTTCATAATTAAGTACAATTTCCTTTGAAACCTGGTTCTTTTCTATGCCTGGCCCTATGTAATCCATCACAAGGTTTCCTGTGCCTTTCAGCACAAGAGGGAAGTCAAATGTTGTCTTCCTGTTCTCCTTCAGCTGGCTCACATAATCTATATCAATTGTTTTGTTGCCGATAATCAGCTTTGCCTCCAGGCTTTTTGCCTCAGTTGTTCCCTTGTTGGCAACCTCTATCCTCAGTATGTTTCTTTCATAAAGCGGCTCTATCTTTATTATTTCGAGATTAATTGAACCTGATACTGAGAGACCTATTATTTTTGTGTCTGTTGCCAGGGCGTTGCCTTCATCCCTGTAGCTGATTGTTAATTCAGGCGTGTATGTTTCCTGTTCTGCAGAGCTGTCAATGCTTATGTCCATTTCCACATCCCTTGTTTCACCTGGCCCCAGCTCTTCTATATAAACCTCCCCTGTTGAAAGCACAGGCTTCAGATAGGTTGTGTTGGGAAACTGGATTTCAATGTCTTTTGCGCTTCCTGTGCCTACATTCTTTATCCTGAATTTCAGCTGCACAACATCCCCTGGATTAAGCCTTCCGGGGTTGGTTGTCACATCTTCTATTATCAGGTTGGGGTTTCCCTGAACATTCAGCGATATTTCATTCATTCTTTTTATGCTGGTGTCACCGCTCTGATAAGAAAAGAACTTTATCTTGTAATTGTCTGAAACAGCATGGCTGTCAACATGAAGCTTGTAGCTTGTCTTCACGGATTTGGATGCCCCTATTTTAACAAATGTTTTTGTCTGCTCCTCTCCGGGGAGCAGCATGAACGGATCTGTAACATTAATCTCTACAACCAGGTTTTCAGCAGCTCCATAGCCGTTGTTCTGTACCTCAACCCCCAGCGTAACAACATCCCCCGGCTCAGCAGGGTATGGAGTCTGGTTTGTAAGAACAATGTCTATGCTTGGGGAGCCAACCAGCGCAGATGCATTTGCTGCTGCAAGCATAACAAATACAAAGCAGCTGAAAACTATTGTTTTTCCGTTCATTTTCCTCTACCTTTTCTTTTTTTAATTATCTTGATTATTTCCCCGTCACGAATATTTATTACTGTGTTGGCAAATCCGCTTATTCTCTGGTCATGCGTTACCAGTATTATAGTATATCCTTTTTCTTTGTTTAAATCTTTAAGAAGGTTTAGTATTTTCATGCCTGTTTTTGTGTCCAGGTTTCCTGTGGGCTCATCCCCAAGGATTATTTTCGGCTCGTTTGCCAGCGCCCTGGCAATTGCAACCCTCTGCTGTTCACCTCCTGAAAGCTGGGAGGGCAGATGCGTTAATCTTTCTCCAAGACCAACCATATGCAGAAGTTTCCTCGCCCTCTCTTCTGCTTCGTTTTTTGATTTACCGTTTATTCTCATTGTAAGCGCAACGTTCTCCAGCGCTGTTGAGGAGCTGATAAGATTATACTGCTGGAATATAAACCCTATCTTTTCTCCTCTTATTTTTGCAAGCTCCCTGTCATTCAGGTTGTTTGTTTCAATGCCGTCAATAACAACCTTGCCTGTTGTTGGCTTAAGGAGGCATCCTATTATATCCAGCAGCGTTGTTTTTCCGGAGCCTGAAGGCCCGAGAATGGAAACAAAGTCACCCTTATTTATACTCAAATCTACATCTTTCAGAACCCTTACCTCTGATTCCATTCCTGGATTGTAAACCTTTGTTATGTTTTTTGCTTCAGCAATATGTTCCTTACTCATACCTCAATGCCTCCACAGGGTCCAGCTTTCCTGCCTTCCATGCAGGATACAATCCCCCGATTATTCCGAGCAGAAACGCAAATCCTATGGCTGTTGCAGCAAGCAGCGGCGTTACTGCTGCTGTTACAAACCCTCCCGTGAATCCTGTCATTCCAAAGCTTGCAAGCATGCCAAGGAAAAGGCCTATAAATCCTCCAATAAGGCTGATTAGCGCTGATTCTGTAAGTATCTGCTGGAGAACCATTCTGTTTGTGGCGCCAACAGCCTTCATTACGCCTATCTCCCTTCTTCTTTCCATAACAGCCATAATCATGGTGTTCATTACGCCAAGACCGCCAACCACAGCAGCTATTGCACCTATGCCAAATGTCATTATCCTTATCTGGTCAACCACCTGTGAAACCTCCCTGCTCATTTCCTTTTCTGTTACAGCGCTAAGCATTTCATCTTCATCCTCTATCTTTTCTGCAATGATTTCCGTTTCTCTTACATCTTCAGGTATCACAAAAACCATCTGGTATGTGTCTGTGTCAAGCAGGTTATGCATGTCTTCTATGGGCATTATAATTCCTGTATCCACATCCCCGACATTTGTAAGTTCGTATATTCCTATTATTTCAAAGTCATCGTTTTTTACAGTAAAATAGTCGCCGACCTCCAGGTTATATCTGTCTGCTATGGTTTTGCCAATGGTAACAACGCCTGTTTCCCCCTCAACAAAGTCCCTTCCATCATGCATCTCTATATTCTCTCCAACAAAATATCTGCCCTTTGTTATGTCAATCCCTATCACAACCCATTCCGGGCCCCTCATGGGAACCATTTTGCCTATGTACATGCTCATTGGAACAACATCTTCCAGCCCTGCTATTGATTTTATGTTCTCAATCTGCTCATCTGTTATGTCAGAGCCCTGAAACCCTGTCATATAGCCGCCCGAACCCTTTTGTATGACCATTATTTTGCCTGCTATTGGTTCAAGCTCTTCCTGAACCATTATGTTTATGCCTTCAGCAAACGAGCCCAGTGCAACTATTGCAGCTATGCCTATCACTATCCCCAGAACTGTAAGAAATGTTCTTGTTTTCTGCCTCTTTATGTTTTTGAATGCCAAGTCAAGCATATATTAGAATAGAAGCATTAGGTTAAAATGCTTTATCCGGAGCTTACATTATCCATTCGGTTCCTTCAGAGCAGGATTTTATTTTTTTCATTACCATTTCAATATCATTCAGGGTAATGTCCCTGCCTCCAAGCCCTGCTATGAATCCTGATATTTTTGGCCTTTTCTCCAGGTCATAGAGCGCAGCCTTTACCTCATCATACAAAGCCCCGTTCGCACCGAATGAAATGTCCTTTTCCAGAACACCCAGGGATTTCAGATTCCTGCATTTGTCTGCCAGCTCCTGTGCAGGAAAGGGTCTCAGGCTCTTAATCCTGATAAGGCCTGTATTCTCCTTTTCCAGGAGCTCCCTGACTGTGCCTGCAACAGAACCAATGGTTATTACTGCATGCTCCTTCCCTTCCAGATTTGATGTTTCTATTATTCCATTGCCATAGCCCCTGCCTGAAATGCCTGCAAACTCCCTGTTCACTTTTTTTATAGCATCCCTTGCCTCTTCCATTGCATCCTGCTGCTGCTTTTTGAACTTAATATAATATTCAGGTGAGCCCACAGGGCCTATGGTTACAGGCTTTGACGGGTTCAGGGTTACCCTGGGCCTGAAGTCAGGAAGGAATTTTTTAACCTCTGCAGAATCCAGAAAATTTACAGGCTCATATGTATGGGAAATAACAAAGCCGTCAAGGCAGACCATTACAGGCAGCATTATTTCTTCGGCAATCTTAAATGCCTGTATATGGGTGTCATATGCCTCCTGGGCATTTTCCACATAAAGCTGAATCCATCCTGAATCCCTCTGGGCAAAGCTGTCCTGCTGGTCGTTCCATATATTCAGGGGAGAGTTAAGTGCCCTGTTTGCCACTCCCATTACTATCGGCAGCCTCATGCCTGAGGCTGAGAAAAGCATCTCATGCATAAGGGCGATGCCCTGCGATGCTGTTGCAGTATATGTTCTGACTCCTGTTGCAGATGCGCCTATGCATGCTGCCATTGCAGACTGCTCTGACTCAACCCTCACATATTCGGCATCAATCTCCCCGTTGGCAGCCATCTCTGCCAGCGCTTCGCTTATAAGCGTCTGCGGGGTGATGGGATAGGCAGCAATAACCCCCGGCCTGCACTGCTTCACTGCCTCTGCAACTGCCTGCGCACCTGAAAACACCCTTTTCCCTTCCTTCATTTTGTCACCTCGGTTATCCAGTTCAGGAAATCCCTGCTGCCCTTTATTTTCCAGCTTACAATGCATGGGATTTCATAACTGTGCATTTCCTTTGTCCTTTTTATCAGTATGTTTTCCAGCTCCTGTTTTGTTTTGAGTATTATTCCTGCCTCCCTGCATTTCTCAATCTTTCCCTTCCAGGGAAACAATGATTCTATTTCAGGTATGATGTTTGCACATGCTGCCAGCTTTTCCTCAAGCAGCGCACTGGCTATATTCTCTGCTTCTTTTTTTCCTTTTGCTGTTATGTAAATAATGTTGCCTCCGTATATCCGCCGACTTAAAGTCGGCGGTTTTCTTGGCGAGGCAACAGCTGTTGAACCAAGCTATACATCCACTGTTTGAAAACAATGGTTTTCTCTGGTTCAGCATAATGACATGCCCGCTCATTTTTTATCCCCCTTTCTCAGCACTATTGCCTTTACAGGGCATTCCTTTATGCATACAAGGCAGCCCTTGCAGTAATCATAATCTATTACCGCCCTTCTCTTTCCTTCTTTCTCAACAATCTTTATGCCCCCTTCAGGGCAAACCCAGACGCACATACCGCAGCCTGCACATTTTTCAGTAATCTCCGGTGTTGAGCTTCTCCATGAACCTGTTTTGTTCTTCCTTGCAGAGCCTGTTTCTGTTATAATGCCTGCTGTGCTTGCTTCTCTTTCCTTATTCTCCTTCCGTGGCATTGTATGCCTCCTCAACAAGTTTTTTGTTCATCTCTCCAATCTTTCCCGGAAATTTTTCCTCAACAACGCTCAGAACAGACTGCAGGGAAACAATTCTTGTGATTTTCGCAAACACCCCGAGCATTGCTGTGTTCACAATGTTTTTGCCAATCATATCAAGGGCAAGTTTTGTTGCATCAAAACAGCAGATCCTCTGGTTGGGATTTCCTGTGCTTATCTGCTCTCCTGAATTGACGATTATGGTTGAGTCCTCTTTAAGGCCTTCCGAAACCTCGGGCAGGCCCAGCAGTCCGGAGTCAAGCACAATCACATAATCCGGATTGTATATCTGGCTTCTCAGGGTTATGGGATTTCCTGATATCCTGCAAAATGCCCTGACAGGCGCACCTCTCCTTTCAGGACCAAATGAAGGGAATGCCTGGGAATACTTGCCGTCATATCCTGCTGCCTTTGCCAGCAGCTCAACAAGGGTGACTGCTCCCATTCCCCCTCTTCCATGAACCCTTATCTCAATCATAGATACCAATTCATTAAAGAAAGATTTATAAATAATACATCAAAGTTAGTTGAAAGACGAATTAGCTAAACCTGTATCCCATTCCCTCCAGGATTTTTTTCATTTTCAGTGAGTCCTTCCATGTTACCGGACTCTCTGATATTATCGTGATATTAAGCCTTCTTTTCAGTATCTCCTTTGCAAATGCCCTGAAATCAGGGCTGTGGTCAAGAACAAGGTGCATCCTTTCTCCCTTGGCTGTATATTCTATATTTGAAAAATGGCAGTGTAGATGCTTCAGCTTCAGTGGCTTCAGCCTGTCCAGAACCTCAGCAAAATCAATCTTTCCGTAATTTCTTGCATAGATATGCGCAGGGTCAATGCACAGGGAGCATCCTGTTTCCTTTGCAAGCCTTATGGTTTCTTCAAGGCTTCCAAGGGCTGAATGCTTTCCTGTGGTTTCCGGGGAAAGCAGAACATTCCATTTTTTCTTTTCTATTGTTCTCAGCATATCAAGAATATGCTCCTTTGTTGTCTGATACACATCCTCTTTGTCATTTTTCCCGAAATATGCAGGATGGAAAACAACATGCCTGGCACCCATGTAATGCCCTCTCTCGCAGGAATCCAGGATTCTTTTCTTGCTTTCCTCCTGCTTTCTTTTCTCATCAGAGGCAAGGTTTATGTAATAGGGGGCATGCACCGAGAGCTCAATGCCTGTTCTTTCCCTTTCCTTTCCTATTTCTCTTGCCAGCCCATTACCCATCTTCACTCCCCTGACAAATTCAACTTCCATTGCCTGAAGTCCAAGTTCCCTGACCTTTGAAACGCCTTCAAGCGTAGAGTTCGCAGGGGAACCTGCAGGTCCCAGCTTTATGTCTGCTTTCATGTTATTTTCCATAGTTTCTTTACAAGGCGCAAAGATTCTTTCAGCACATCATTGCCTGTAAAAACCTCCAGGGTTATAGTGCCATTATAGCCTATTCTTTTGAGTTCCCTTACAACATCTTCATAGTCAATATTTCCCATGCCTAGGGCAAGATGCTCATCTTCCTCTCCATGATTGTCATGAATATGTATATGCACGAGCTTTTTCCTGAATCTCCTTATGTATTTTGATATCTCATGCATGCCTCCCACTATAAACGCATGCCCAACATCAAGATGCACATAAAGGTTTTTTGTATGCTCTATTATGTACCTGAAGTCATCAAACTCTCTTATCTCTCCCTTACCTGCTGTGTTTTCCAGCATTATCTTTACCCCAAACCTTTTGCCGAGCTCCACAAGCTCCTTCATTGATTCAGAAAAATTTTTCAGCAGCTGTTTTTTTGATTTTTTGTTGCGCAGGAACATACCCATTGAATGGGCATGGAAATTTACAAGTTCTATGCCAAGCTCTGCAGAGGCCCATATTGCCTTCTTTGCCTCATTAAGCCATGCATCCCTTACCCCCTCATGCAGCGCGCCAAGCTCCATAAACCAGCTTGTATGCGCTATTGCATTCATTCCCTGCTTCTTCAGCAGATTCAGTATTTCCTTTTTCCTTTCAAGAACAATTTCAGGGAATCCAAGAGGCCCCTCCATTCCAATTTCCACAAAATCAAACCCAAGTTTTTTTGCAAGCTTTATCTCCTTTAGTATGTCCCTGGTCGGGTTTGTAAGGTATCCAAATTCTGGCATATATAACATTTTTTTCTCTCTGCTATAAAAAAGGCTTGCAGTTTCCGTATTAAACAAACCTTAAAAGAAGAAGCGCTCCTATTATCAAAACGCATACAGCAACAACATATTCCGGCTTTATCTTTATTGCTTCCTGGGACTCATCAAAATACCTGATAAGCCCTGCCGTGCTCTGTGGCATCTGAATTCTGTCTTTTTTTGCCATAATAATCTTTTGGTTTTTGTCAAATTTAAGTGACTGGTGTGCTGTGCATAGCCCCCTTTTTGTCATCTCCTGGGATTTTAATCCCAATGGAGGTGATAGCATTTGTCTCTGCACCTTTGCCCGGAACTGAATCCGGGTGTAGCTTGCACCCCGCAACACCAAGCATTTTCATCTGCCGTCTTTTTCTCAGCTCGCTGGTTTTACTCTGTTGCCAGAGGGTTCCCAGCTCAATGCTCCGAAGCCGGAGTTTTTTTCTGTTCTTGATGTAAGCTTCTCAGCTTCCGCCTTCCGGCGGTGCGTTGCCCATAAAGCAATGGACAGGTGAGGGGAGCTTCCTCTCCAGCCAGGAACCTGCCCGCAAGGAGCCGGACCGGAGGAGAAACTATCTGCACAGCTCACCAATAAAAAAATTGTAAAGGGGGTTTATAAAGGTTATACGCATTGGCTGTCTTAAGTTAACAGTATGAATAGCAGCATGTCTAAACAAACTAAATTTTAGAAATAGAAAGATAAAGGCAGGTTATCCTATTGGTCGCCTGTCTTTTTTTAGCTTTCGTAAAGAGAGGCTTTAACAAGGACATGTCAGGGATTAGTAACCGTGGGTTGAATATCTCGCCGAAGCTTGATACTTACGCCCCGGTCCTATCAGCCCGTCGTCTACGGGACCTTCCTCTTCGCACCGCTAATGGCAGCAGAACTGCCTGTTAAATCAGCATTAGCAGTATCTGCAGTTGCCTAGCAGTTTGAAGAATGATTGCCTAGTTTTAGGGACGGCTTCAAGCTTAGTTAGGCCCGGAAGAAATATATATACCTATTCGTTCTGTATTCTTACCTTCTTCTGGTATGCCTTCAGCTTATGGACAGCAGACAACCCGTTAAACCAGAGTTATGGCTGTCATGCTATTATCCGTTATGGCGTAGCTACCCGGCGATGCCTATGACAGCAAGACAGCTTATATATAACCAGGGTTGCTGTCAGGCTGTTTTCACAACCGGTACACCAGAGGCCACGATTCCTCGTTCCTTTTATACCGAGGACTGCCTTGTTAAACCAATATTAGCAGTCATACTCGTTCGTACTGAAGGAACCTTCCCCTCAGGCATTGTAGGCAGACTTAGGTCAGTATTCAATCGCATTTGACCTAAGTCAAGCTATCTACACCCCCAGCAGATAAAGACCATACTGGCTTGTGCCGCGGCTTGGACATTTTTAGAGCTAATTCTAGTCGAATAGCTCTTAAAGACTGCAACATTTGGTGTTGTGTCCAAACCACGTTCGCACCGTATTTAACCCAGTTAACGTGGCTCTTTGATGAGTGAACACCTCCACCCTTTCGTCAGTTTAAGCGACGAATAAAATTTAAAACATCAATTTGATTCTTGAATGATTTCCAAATATCCGGTTTCACTTGATATGTTTTTAGTAAAACATCCAAAACCTTGTTTTTTTCATAACCTTTCCAATAAAGACTCTTATCAGAAACTTTCAAATTGTTTACAAATCTTATTTCCTTGGCAAATTTGTATAAATCATTTTTTGTGTCTATTGCTATTGATGAATCCCATTCTTTTGTATTTATATCAAGTTTTTGCTTGAGTAAATTTCTGTAAAATTTTCTCAAACCAGGATGAGAGCATTTTAGTATTACCCTTCTTGTTAATTCCCATTTGTTGAATCTTTTATGCCATTTTACGCCCAATACAACACCTCCATCAGCTGAAAACATCAATTTAAAGACTTCTTTCAGTTCATTTCTTGTTAATTCTTTAAAGATGTCAAGCTTTATTTTGGGGTATGTAATTGGATATGTTTGAAGTGATTTTGTTTTCAGTGTATTGCAGAGGTTTACTAAAATTTCTCCGGTTTCTTTAGAGGAATATTGTGTAATCTTAACTCCTTTATTATCTATTCTTTCATAGAAATTCTTTAAACCGAATAGTCTTTTCATGAGATTTCTGAAGATTTTATGTAATTCCTCGGATTTCCCTGCATATATTATTCTGTAAGTTCTACTTCCAAACCTGACGCTTCCGTCTGTCAATAAAAGTCCTATAAGATTTGCTAAATCCTGTTTATTGAAATTTTTTAATTTCATGTTTTATTTTTAGGGAAGCGGGCTTATCTGATTTTTAGGCGCAAGCCGACCTGCATTAGCAGGTAAAATCAGAATATGCCCGCTGATTTTTCCTTACTTGTCGCTTAAACTTTGGACGCTGCTGCACGTCCAGGAAGAGCCGAACCGACGGCGGAGAAGCATTGTACTGAAGACGGCTTCTTTCAATCTGCACAAGCCGTCATACATATGTACGAGGTCGATTTATCCTGCCTCTCTACTAATTCATCCGAACATATAGTTCGCCATTAGCCAATACCTACTTCTACCGACGAGAAGTGTGGCGTATGGACTCTCGCCCGCCACGACTCCATTATCCCCAGGATAGCTTTTTCAGACCAACGGCTTTTTTCAATCTATCCAAGCCGTCATGTGTTTTCTGACAGAGCAGGCCCCCATTATCAGCATAACCGCTTTTTAAACCAGTGTAAACGGCCAAGCTATTAATGAGGCACTGCGGATCGCTAGGCCACGCTTTCGCGTCAGGATTTCTTACTTTCGGAAATCCTATCAGGCTGGCTTTTGCCCTTACACTCTCTTCGAGATTTCTGACCTCGATGAGCCAACCTTAGGGCGCTCCTGATATTAAGCGGCTGCTAAAGCTACAAACAGAGGCTTTAGAAGACGTATCTTATTAGGAGCGTACCGCCCCAGTCAAACTACCCATCTGCCGCTGTTTCCGGCCGAGGCCGGATGAGCGATAAAGAAACGATAGGTTGGTGTTACACTTACGAGAATGGACAGCTTTTTTCAGTCAATGGAAGCTGCCATACTTTTCGCATTCCCCAGACCTGACGACCTGGGTTCGGCGCTCCCAACTACTCTATACAACCATTTCTTTATCACAACAACAGACTGTAGTAAAGTTCCATGGGGTCTTCGAGTGCCTGACTGCTTATTTCATTCATTACAAACAATCTGGCTTTCTCGTCCCGCTGAGGGTCTCCTGAGTATGCACAGGACAGTTAATTTCACTGGGTATCAGCCCGAGACAGTGGGGATCTCGTTAAGCCATTGATGCAGGCCGACAATTTCGACCAGAAAGACGACTTTCATATGCTAGAACAAGTCGTCAAACTGATAATCGGCAAGGGATTGCGCAACGGCTTTCTTCATCCTTTTTGTCAGATGACCGTCATTACGCTACCTTAAGACGGTCAGAGTCTGCGGCACAGACTGCCTTTAAACCAATGTTAGCAGTCATGTGATACCGCCGGCGTTTATCAGGGCTTCATCCGGTTGAATCCGGACTTAACACACTGACACTGGCCAGGCCTCAAGAGCCATACAAGGCATTTCTGCTTAGCGGCTCCCTAAGTTTTTATTAAACAGTCGGACCCCCCTTGTTACTGAGACCTACCCTTCCCAACTTAGTCAGGAGAGTAGGCATCCCTTCTACCAAAGATACAGGACCAATTTGCCGAATTCCTTGGGCTGATTTCTCCCATTCACCTTCCCCCTAAAGGCCAATACAGCCTAACGGCTGGTTCTGGCTGTCTGACTTTCTCAGGGAGGGCACCATTCGCCGAAACCTTTCCCTTTTACATATTTCTTTCCAGAGATTTTTGAGAAAGGTTTAGTGACGGTTCTCGGTACGGATGAAAGAAATCCTTACCAGTTCCCTTTGTGCAGAACAACAGCCTGCGCTATTGAATCGGCTGTCATAACCTTTTCACGGGTTCCAGGAATCAACCAAACCTCCTAAGGGAGGCCCTCACAACTTCACCTGTTTTGAGGCCCACGGCATTTATTCAGTAAACCAATGCCGGAAGCTTTCTCGCCATTATGGCACTCCACAGGCTTGATTGCTAGGATACAGCGAACTGTACAAGGTCTATCCCGAAACGTCAGGAACTGGTCCTGCGTTGCCGCACGTATTCTTTCAGGGCAGGAATATTAACCTGCTTCCCTTTCGGCAAACTCCATTCCTAAACCAACTGCTAGTTGCATTAACAGTGGGTTTGTTAGGGTTTGCCTTAGGACCGCCTTAGGCTGGCAATAGGAATTTATTTACTCTGGTAACATAAGCTTCCTAGAGCCATTAACCCTCAGCTGAATCGACCAGAAGCGACATATAAAAATAGTCGCCATGCTGTTAATCGTTGCTGAGGAACCCTGGCCCTGTACCTTCAAAGACGGCTTTGTTCAGCCAGCGTTAGCCGTCAATTGATTTAGGTGGCTGAGATTTTCACCCAGCTTTCGCTGCTACTATCAACAAGATTCTTGTTTTCATGAGGTCTACCCGAACTCACATTCAGGCTTCTGCCCCCATGAAACACCTCCCTACAATATTCCGGACACAGTCCGGAATTCAGGGTCTCGGTAGCGCATTTAGTCCCATCCATTCTCAAGGCTCCCAACCTCGGCGGGTGAGCTATTTTGCGGCCAAGATGCCGATTTTTCTTTTTTTGGAGGGATTGAAAATTGGTATATTTTTTATGAAATTTTTATTGTCTTTTTTTGATACCCTAAGAACAAATCTTGGATAATTCCCATTTTTATTTTTATATATTCCAACATTTCCTGAGCTTATATTTAATTTCCTAAGAAGCCTTTTTATATCATTTAAAGGTGGACATTCTAAACCATTCCAGGACAGATGAAATCTTATCTGATGTGTTCTTATATCAAATCCACCCTCAGCATCCCAAAAACCGCCTATGTACCATTTAATAATTTCTTTATTTCCCGTATCCATTAAAATCTTCGGGGTTTTCCAGGTAATTTGTGATTTCAATGGATGATCAAATTCTTTCTGTATTTGTATTGCTATTTTTTTGGAGTAAATTCTTAGATATGGCGTTCCTTTTCTAGGTTTACAAAATATTTGATTTCCGCTGAACGTTTTTTTCAATAGTTTTGATAAAAAATTCAGCCATTTTGTGTCTTTACTGTAGAAAGTTATATAATGGTGAATTTTTCCTTGTTTGTCACTATATCTAAGAACTGAACCATCTCTAAGTGCTCCAAGCAAATAGGCCAAATTTTTGGTGAGCTCCATAGTACTATTTTATTTGATTACTTAAATGTTTAACGGCATCCTGACTTACGCACTCATTATATGATGGCTGCCTCTAAGCCAACGTTCCCGCTGTCTGAGGTTGAAAACGCTTTTCCTCACTTAATACGCAATCCTAAAACGACTGCTAAAACTGTTGCAAGTCTGCTTTGCTAACAAAGCAGTCCTTTCACTGAATTAGCAGACGCTTTTTTAGGGACCTTAACCCTGATCTGGGTTTTCACCCTTTCGGAAAACGAGCTTACCCCGTTTCCGCACTCCCAGCTTCTGTGATGGTAAGGTATTCAGAGTTTGACAAGGCAACTGGGGAATGAGAGCTTGACGGCTTAAAATAATGTTGCCTCCGTGTATCCGCCTACTAAAGCCGGCGGTTTTCTTGGCGAGGCAACAGCTGTTGAACCAGAACCATACATCCACTGTTTGAAAACAATGGTTTTCTGGTTCAACATAATTTATGCAAGCCGTCGGAGCCTTTTCTCCCCTTGGTTACCTAATCAGTAGCTCTACCCCCTTACCTGTCTCAGCTGAGGCTGAACTTAGGTTCATTTCGGGAGGAACCAGCTATCACCCCACTCGATTAGCCTCAAAACCAGCTGCTCCTGCTGTCTGGTGCAAGCAGCATGGTATTTTTACCCCTAGTCCCAGGTCACGCAAGCGATTTGCCCACCGGCTGCCAATGCTTGGCTTTAGCAGCCGGTTTTGAATCTCAGCAATGCTTCGGGCCTCCATCCCGGTTTCCCGGGACTTCACCCTGCCCAGGACTAGATCGTGGGGTTTCGGGTCTCATCCCTGTGACTCGGGCGCTTTCACACCCAACCGCCTTGCCGAAGCTGCGCGGTCTTTGCTTTCGCTACGACTGGTTTCCTTAGTCTCGCCACAGAAATGAACTCCTTGTCGCGTGTTTCAAAACGGACGATATAACCCGACAACCGGCTCTCGTACCAGGCCCTTGCGGGCTTTCCTTGAACCGGATTTCTGCAGGCCATATCTACCTGTAGCTGCATGGTTTCAGGTTCTTTTAATGTCGCAAAGCGATATTGCTGACACAGCTCGTAAACTATCGCTTTCCGATTTCATCTCCTGTTAAGGATGCTTTTCAGCTTTCCCTCACGGTACTAGTGCGCTATCGGACTCAAATTATATTTAGGATTGGGAGTTATTGTCTCCCGTATTCCTGCTGGATATCCGACCAGCAGTACTCTGGCACTTAGTAAGGTTGCCTGATTACAGTCACAACAAATTCTTTATGACTATAACTATTTGGCCTTACTAAGTGATACATGGTATCATCCTTCTTCCGTTCTCCTACGGGGCTGTCACCCTCTATGGCACTGCTTTCCAGCAGACCTCGGATTGGGAAGTTAGGAAGAGCCCAGTTCCAAACCCCACATCCGCACAGGCTTTCGCCAGCGCGTTCGGTTTGTCCTGTTCCCTTTTCGGTCGCCCCTACTAAGGGAATCGCAATACATAACCATTAAATGGCTATGTACTGTTTTGCTTTCTTTTCCTGCGGTTACTAAGATGTTTCAGTTCACCGCGTGCTCGCTTGCTGATGCAAGCGTCCAAAAGGACGGGAAGTCCTATCCGAACTGACTGCTAATATTACGAAGTTTTATCTGTATTAGAAGTCAGTTATTCGGTAATCCCGGGTTCAATGCATGCCTGCGGCTACCCCGGGCTTACTGCAGCTTGCCACAACCTTAAAGAGCAAGACAGCCAACTGGAGTTAATTGCATAGTAACCCAAGCTGTCATGCCTTTCTTCGATATTTGAGCCAAGCCATCCACCATACAGCCTTGCTGTCCTTATAACTAACCCCTGCCTTACTCAGTTTGTAAAGAAAGGGTTTTTTGTCAGGATAACCCGCCTATGAATATCATATGAAAGAGCCCTTTGCAGTCATCTGCAAAGTTGTCATTTGGTGTTCTCAGCATTCACCGCCTCTGGGCAAGGCTCATACTGGGACAGTAATAATGCACAAGACCACTATTCCAGCAAACTATCAGCTTGCTATTTAAGTGGCCAGGCGCTTCAATCATCCACAGCTCCTTCTCATATCCTTCCACCATCTGAAATGGTGAAGTTCATATGCAGTGCATACAGTGAGCATTACAATATTGAACTTCAACTGCCCAGAATCAGAACTCCATATAGAGTTTGTTTTGGAATCGCTTCCTAGCTGCTAACCACACATTCTGCCACAATGCATGACCGACTCTGAACAGCTGTTGCCTCTGATAAGCGTTTGCACGCTGTCAGACCGCTAAACAGGTGTTAACGGCCTGTAAGGAACCTTTGTTGAATGGACTGGGTGGGATGCCCATACCAATCTTGGCTGGTTCCTTTCAGGTTAAGATTGGTATTTTGAACCCACGGCCTCTGCCTTGCAAGGGCAGCGATCTTTAATGGCACCCGGCAGTCACAGGGAAACCACCACTGATCTACCAGCCCGTAAAAGGGTTTAGACCATCTGATACAGCCAGTATAGTGGTCATACCTTTGGTATTATGTGGTTATTGAGACTTAAATATTTAAGGTTTATAAGGAGGTGATCCAGCCGCAGGTTCCCCTACGGCTACCTTGTTTATCGGACAACGAGATGATTATAGATTCTCCTGAATGGTTTGTGTGTTGCACTTTTATGTCATTCTATAGCAAAGCTATAGTCATATTGCCCATCTCGCCGTCTTACGACTTAGCCCACCTTGCAGAACCATGACTTGATCTCACCAAAATGGTGAGAGCTCGCCAAAACTGCAGACCGGCTGCTAATACCATCAAGCAGTTTTTGCTTGTTTTAGCAGTCAGTTTTCCACTCGGTTGGCTTGACGGGCAGTGTGTGCAAGGAGCAGGAACATATTCGCCGCTAGATTCCACAGATAGACCGCTTAGAACAAAAAATGCAGTCAACCTATGATGACCAGCGACTATTCCCCAGAAAGACTGCTTTGCCAAATCAGAATCAGCAGTCAATCTACTAGGGATTTCGGCTTCATGAGGGCGGGTTACAGCCCTCAATCTGGACTGGGGTTGGTTTTGAGGATTAGCTTCCCTTTCTGCGAAGCAGGCAGCCTGAACAATCATTATAAGCTGCCATGTCTTTCAGGGTCGCATCCCATTCCACAGCAAGATGGCTTTGTTTAGCCGGAATTAGCCGTCATGCTTTTGTACCAACCATTGTAGGCCGCGTCTGGACCCAAATTGGCAAATTTTGGGCTTTCCTGATTTTATCAGGGTGATTAAATCCGACATTCTCCAAGTATTTTTTGACTTTTTTAAATCCAATAATTTGAAAACCAAACATGTTTTTATATTTCCAGATGCTTGGATTTACCCCAAATCTTTGCAATAGTTTGACAATATCATCTCTTATAATTTTATTTGAAACATGGAATCCAATTCTTGGATATGTATAAGTTTTATTGGTTCGTTTAACCTTTTTGATAGTTATCCAACCTTCTGAATCCATCCATCCTCTTAAATATTCTTTTATTGTATCATTTGATGAACTGAAGATTGGTTTCGGCGTCTTCATAAAAAAGGTCTTATCTTTTGTTGGAATTTGTAATTTTTTGTAAATTTCAACGGCTTGTTTTGAGCAAAGTCTTGTCCTGTAAGTTATTTTTCCTTTCTTTGTTTTCAAACTAGAAATCACTATCCTGCCTTGAAATAATTTCTCTAATCTTGGTTTAATTATTTTTTGATGGAACTCAAGGCATTTGTCAGTTATTGAAATCCTATATTCTCTTGATTTTGGATTTTCTGTAATTGCTCCATCACCACCAATAAGACCTATTGTATATGCAAAGATTGGAGTAATTGCGGTTTCGGTTTCGTTTTTATCAAATTTTAATTTCATTTGAATCACCGATTAAGCTAGCAAATTTTCCCCTGTTCTTTTATGTATTGATTTTGGAAGATAAAAGAACAATAGGGATGGGCTGTATTGGGCGATTCAATATGCTGGTGTTTAAAACGAAACCGTTTACCCATTTGCCAATCTGGTGTATCCCAGCGGATTCAGAGCATTGCCGATCTTCACTGATATAATCAGTAAAGATTTACGGACCTGCCGTCGACCGCTCCTTCCTCTGGCTCATCGCCAGCGGTCCCCTATGAGTACTGGACCTCAAAAGAAGCCCGTGGTAACATAGGGCGCGGGTCTTGTTCGTTACGACACTTAAGTCGACACCTTTACCGAAACCTTTTCTTCGGCTTTTCGCTAAAAAGGCTTTCACGGCACGAACTCTATCGTCCTGAAAGGACTCAGCTTCTGAAAGTTCCTTTCAAGATGACGACGGCCATGCACCACCTCTCAGCTTGTTTGGTAAGACCATCAGCCTGACCTTCAGTTCAGGTTGACTGCCAATGCAGTGTGCAGTCTGCTATGATAACACAGCAGTCTTATAACCGCATCAGCAGACAAACTTTCTGCTGTCGCCGCTGGTAAGGTTAAAGGCCGACTGCTAAGACAATACACGAACTGCTTTAATACCAAGCAGTCCCTTAGCCGTTTTAGCAGTCAGACTTTCCTCGCGTTGAATCGAATTAAACCGCAGCCTCCACCCCTTGTGTGCTCCCCCGCCAATTCCCTTAAGTTTGATGCCTTAGGCATAACTCTCCGGCTATGCTGAAGATTCATCCTTGCGAACGTACTCCCCAGGTGGCCCGCTTAACGGTTTTCCTAGGACTCTGGCAACCCCCTTAAGATTGCCAATGTCTAGCGGGCATTGTATCCGCAGACTGACGACTATATATAAGTCGTCTGTCTTTTACGGCTGGGACTACGCGGGTATCTAATCCGCTTCGCTCCCCCAGCTTTCATCCCTCACCGTCAGATCCGTTCTAGTCGAGCGCCTTCGCCACTCGCCTGAAAAGAGCTGTCTGGCTTGTTTCCGGTAAATCATGCAGCTCAAATCATCAGGCGGTCTTCCAGGGATTATAAGAATATAAGCCTGTTCTTTTCTTCCCCTAAAGGGTTTCTTTAGAAAAGAGGGCTTTTTACCCTTACCCCTGGAATACCCTCGACCTCTCCCGGTCTCAAGTCCTGCAGTATCCCCAACAAGCTCCATAGTTAGCTATGGAATTTCATTAGGAACTTGCAGGACCGGCTACGAATGCTTCAAACCCAATAAAAATGGTCACCACTTGCGGCGCGGGTATTACCGCGGCGGCTGGCACCCGTTTGGTAGCCCTGCTGCTTATATAACGATTCAAGCAGTTAAGGACTCTTACCCACCGCTTATTCGCTGAGCTTTTTGGACTCAGCAAAAGCTCCCTCAAAAAATGAGAAAGCACTCCAAATCCCTCCATCACGCTTTTACACCACCCCGGCTTTGTTTTCATTATAACATATTGCATCTATCAAGCCGAAAGTGCTCGCGCATTGTGGAATTTTCGCGCTTGCTGCGCCCCGTAGGACCTGGATTCATGTCTCAGAATCCAACTCCGGGCTTCCTCTCTCAAGGCCCGTACTGAATCTATAGCACAACTGCTTATTTCAATCTGCCAAAGCAGCCATGTTTTATAGCCTCGCCAGGAATGTAAAAGAACAGCCCATTCAATATATACGGGCTGTATGCTCTCTTTACCCTGGCAACAAGCTAATCAGCCGCAGTCTTATCCTTGGGCGCCGAAGCTTTGGGTAATAAAACATTCCAGTATTTATTACCTGTCTGGTATTAGCCCCAGTTTCCCGGGAATGGACAGAAAGACGGCATTATACAATTAAAAGCCGTCAGACTTTTATCCCAGACCCAAGGGCAAATTAACTACGTGTATCCAGCAGAAGACAGCCTGTTCAATCAAAAAAAACCGTCATCTGTTACTGAGCGATTCGCCGAGCTTGCGCTCTGACTTGCATAGCTTAGTCGGATTCGGATAGCAGTGACCTCCGGCGGGATCAACCGGAATTTGTGGCGGGTTTGTCCTCCTTAGAAGGAGTCTCAATAATTTCCACACAAGGTCAACAAAGGTTCCTATTTCAAACTTGACCTTTTCCTCAAGTTCACACCCCTGTCATCCCTTCACCCAGGGGTAGCACCCTTGGGCAAGGTCTAAAACAAGTTACTCATAATGGTTGCCCTTCGTAACTTAAACAACAGCATGGAATATTGTTCCATGGCTGGTCCATGCTGTTAACTCTTATATGTCACAATAATTATATAAAGGTTTCTTATATTTAAAGATTGCTGGGTGCTGTGCTTGCATGTTTTTGGGTATTTATTCAGTACAAAAGGGCCGCGACTGGGATTTCCATTTCACCCGTTGCCTTTGAATATGCCTTTCTTGGGTGAGACCTGGACCTTCTTTCGCGAAAGAAGGGGTCGGTTTTCGAACCCAGCTCAAGGGATGTCTGCCAGGCCTTTATTTGGAAGCCTTAGCTCCTTTTTGCCTTCAGGCTTTTTCAAGAAAAAGCCTGACCACAGTCCCTTATGTTAACCAGCTACACCATCGCGGCCATAGCTGTCAATATAGTTATTTTATCTTTTATAAAGTATAAAGAATTATTAAAGATACTGTGCGGGGGTACCCAAGCGCCTTTTTCCATGCGAATATGCAAGCGCCAGGAAAAGAATTGGGAATGGCCAAAGCCCTGCGGCTACAGGGGCAGGACTTAAGCTGCTGGCTTAAGTGCTTTGAGAAACCTCTGGGTTTCAGTGAAGAAACAATGCCCTAAGAAATCCTGTGGCTTAGAGGCTCCCTCATGTAAATGAGGCTGCCAGGCAATGCCTTCGCGAGTTCGAAAGGCTGACGGCTGGCACTGGCTGAACAAGGCCGTAGCAGTTCCGGTTGTCTCGCCCCCCGCATAAGATTTATTTGGCCTAAAGCAAAGGATGAGAGCATGAAAATCGGAATAAAGATATACAGGCCCGAAAGGGATTATCTGAACAGAATCCTGAAGCATGTGGATTTTATAGAGGTTATGGCTGTTGAGGGGGAAAGCTACAGGCTTCTTGAGGGAATTGATATCCCTTTTGTAATACATATGGAGCATTATAATTTTGGTGTGAATCCTGCAAACCCTTCCCTGGAAAAGAGGAACAGGAAGGCACTGGATTTTGCCTTGTCCCTGGCGGACAGGCTCAACTCGGAAACTGTGATAATGCATCCCGGATTTCTGGAAAACAAAAACTGCTCTGAATCCCATTCATTAGATTTCATAAGAAACATCCTGGACAGCAGGATAATTGTTGAAAACATGCCCTGCAGGTCGCTGGGCATTGGCTTAAGGATTCTTGCCAGCACACCAGAGGATATGAAAAGAATGATGAAAGAAACAGGCAAGGGCTTCTGCTTTGACTTTGGCCATGCAGGCGCTGCTGCATGCTTCCTGAAGAAAGACCATGTAAAATTTGCAGGGGAATTCATGAAGCTGAAGCCAAGGCATTTCCATGTTTCTGATGGAAAAACAAATATTCCAAAGGATATGCACCTGCATCTTGGCGATGGCAACCTGAACCTTGCAGCATTCAGAAGAATGCTGCCAAAAAATGCATGGGTCACGGTGGAAACAGGAAAGGAAAGCATTGAGAAGCAGATAAGGGATATTGAATTTATGAGGGGTTAACGGCTTCTGATGGCTGGAAATCTATAAACCCTTTCAGCTTTCCTGCTCTTTCAGGATGCCTCAGCCTTTCCAGCGCCTTTATCTCTATCTGCCTTATCCTCTCTCTTGAAAGGCCAAAAATTTCTCCTATTTCTTTTAATGTGTATCTTTCCCCTGTATAACAGCCATCATCACCAAAGGTGAGGCCGTATCTGAGCCTTATTATCATTTCCTCCATTGGGCTGAGTGTAGGCAAAATGCCTTCTATGGTCTCTCGGGTCATGTTTCCATGCGCTTCTTCTGGTGGACTTGGAGATTTTTTATTTTCAACAAACTCGCCGAATGGGGACTCATCATCTCCTCCATGCATATCCAAGTTTATAGGATGTTTCATTATTCTTCTTAATCCCGCTACTTCACTTACAGGTATTCCCATCTCTCTTGCGATGTTCTCATCAGTTGCTCTGCCCTCCACAGCCAGTTCCCTTTCAGTTCTTCTTAACATGAAAAATTTTTCTATTATATGAGAAGGTATCCTTACTGTTCTTGCATTGTCTGATAATGCCTTGGTAATTGCATTCCATATCCAGTGTGCAGCATATGTGCTGAATTTGTATCCTGTTTCCGGCTTGTATCTCTCCACTGCCAGGATAAGGCCTGTATTTCCCTCAGCTATAAGGTCAAGAAAATCCAGTCCTTTGCCTCTGTATTTTTTTGCTATTGAAACCACAAGCCTTTGGTTTGATTCTATCATTACTTTGTAAAAAATTTCATATTCATCAAACAATTCCCTGATGTTATCATATGCCTCAAGGAAATGTTCGGGAAAATCCCCCAAATCCGGAAGCAGTTTTTTGTATAGTTCCATGGCTTCCTGCATATCTTTTAATTGCCTGCATCCTTTTAGCGAATCAGCATAAGAGCCAAATTCCGGGTCATTATAAATCATGCGGAGAAGCATGGATGTTGGATTGAAATCTTCCATTAAACCCCTTAGTTCTTTCTGGCTTTTCTTTATTTCTTTCCTTTTCTTCTTTGCTCTTTCTGTATCTCCACTCTCCAAGCTTTTCAGATAATCCCTGATGCCCTCCCTGCCGGCTTTTATTAACTTTCTGCCTTCTTCCGCCTTTTCGCCTGACCTGCCTCTTATTTCTCCCCATTCTTTGAACCATGATTGCCAAGTGCAGCATCAATTATCCTTTCATCAACATATCCTATAACAAGCATATGACTGTAAATTTTATCCAGCAGTTTTTGCATTTCCTGCGTATAAAGAATCTCTTCCTCACATGTAAGGAGAGGATGGCTGCATGCTGTTCTTAAATAAAATCCTATATCATCTTCTTTTCCTCTTCTTTTTTTAAGTTCCATGTCTGTTTCTGGAGGCTCTTCGTCAGGAGGATATTTTCCTCCTGGATTTCCCATTCCTATTTTTAATAAAGCAGAAAAAATATTTTCATCTTCTTCCCCATTATAATCAGGCAATGTGCTTTTTTCCGGCATAGTTAATTTTTGCTCATAAAATTTATTAAGGCCATTGTGTTTTGGTTTGTAAAAACTATTTATATGGTTTCAGCTTGGACCTTTTCAACAAATTCCAAAACTTTGAATAATAGATATCCTTCCTTTCCATTTGTTCCGGTAACAGGATTACCAAGAATTTTTTTATATTTTGCTATTTTTGCCATGGTTACTCCTTTTTCTCCATATTTTTCTAATATATCTTCTACACTTAAAACTTCTTCTTTTGCTACTGGTCTTGATACTACTGGTTTATGTTCTCTTTCATCAGGCATTGCTGGAGGGTTTGCTTCTGGTTGTTGATTTAATAATTTCTTGGCTATTCTTCTGAGTTTTTCCACGTCTTCTTTTCTAACCCTGTATCCTCTGGTCCTTCCCTTTTCTATCAATCCGGATGCTTCAGGGTGTTCTAATAGTCGTTCTAATATTCCTGGTTTGGTATACCGACGTGAAACATGGGATAATGGTATATAATCTCCCGGCTCATGATCTTTAGAGATGCCCTGCTCTCCAGGATTTACAACAGCAACAATTCTATTGGTTCTGGTATATTCGGGTTCTCTGCCTGATTCGCAGGCATGCGGTCCATCAGCAAGCATCAGGTGTTCAGGGGTTAAACCTTCAGGCAAAACATTTTCAATTTCATCTGGACCCATCCCAAAAAAATCATTAAGAGCAGGTATTTCTTCCGTGTATTTTCCCATTTTTTCCAGTTTTTCTTCAGGGGTTAAATTAGAAGATAGAATTCCATAAATCTCCAATAAAGCAGCCTTAAGAAGGTTTTCTCCATATTTTCCTTTTAGTTCTCCATAAATGCCTTTGCCTTTTCCTTCTACCTCCAGACCACCAAACTTTCCCATCAAGTCCCCCCAGGTTTTTATTTGTTCATTGTGAAAATATTAATTATGTTTTGTTCCATTTTTTGTCCCCTGATATTCCAGAACTAATCCTTCAGGAACCTCGGCACAAGCCTTCTTGCCTTTTCTCTTTTTTTTCTGTGCTCCTCAAGAAATTCGTTTATCTTTTCAATTGCTATCTGCTTCAGCTCGCCTGTGAGCATTCTGCCTGAGCTGTACTCATCCCTTATTTTTTTTATCTTCCTGTCATCCGGCTCAAACATGAAGTAAAGCATCTGGTAGGCAACATCAACATCCGGATTGCCTCCATGCTTTCTGTGCTCCTCTATTGAGTTGCCACCCCCGGAGAATGCATATTTCATTATCTTTTCCTTTACGGTTTTCGGGCCATCTGTCAGGGCAATGTATGAATAGGGGTCAGAGGAGCTCATCTTGCCTCCCTTAAGGCCCGGCATGAACTCATGGTAAAAGGAGCTTGGGGGAATGAAATCAAACTCCCTGTTGCCTTTCATCCTTGATGCAATGTCCCTGGTAAGCCTTATGTGGGGGTCCTGGTCCACCCCAACAGGAACCACAACAGGGCATGCCCCCTCAAACTCCGGGAGCTGCGGGTGCAGGATGTCAGCAACCTGTGTGAAAACAGAAACAATCTTGCCGGGTGAGAGTTCCCCGTATATTGCCTTCATCTCGTTCATGGTTGTTCTGTTTGAAACCATACCTATTAGTCTGTAATAGGCATTGGACCTTTCCGGGTCATTGGAGCGCTGGCTCTGGAAATAGAAATCGCAGTTTTTCGGCTTCAGGCCCAGCGCAATATAGTTTATCAGATACTCCTCTATTGCTGTTTTCCTGAGCTGCTCAAGGGGCTGGTTCCTCATATTGTATGCCTCAATATCAGCCACGCAGACATAGGTTCTGGCCCCCTGCTCCTGGAGATAGATTATCTCATCAGCAACCATCTTGTGGCCTATATGGAATTTGCCTGAAGGCATCAGGCCTGTAAGCATCACAAACTTTTTTTTCTTTCTGATTGCATCAGCAACCCTTCCGAAATCCCTGTGTCCGAATATTATGCCTCTTCTCATCTGGAGCATTGGGCTGGAGATTCTGCTAAGCATGGATCCAAAGTCCTCTATTCCGAACTCTTCCCTGATTTTCTGGTAGTCCTTTACCTTTATGTCCTGGCTCCATGGGTCTATTTTTTCAGGCATAGCATCACTTAATATTTGTATCGGCTGGTTATATTTTTGCCTGTGCATGGAAAGGTTAAATTTCTTTCTTTTTTATATTTTTTGAGAACATGGCTATAGATAAAATATACATGAGGCGTTCGGCTGTAAGGAATATTGCGCTTTCAGCTATTGGTGCATATCCAAAGGAAACAACTGGCCTTGTGCTGCTTGAAGACCTTGGAGATAGAAATATACTTCTTGATGATGTGCTGGTTATACCCGGAGCAAGAATAAATGAAAAAGAGTCATCCTTCAGCGAAAGGCATCTCAAAGAGGTATTAAAGGCTCTGAAAGCCGGAGGTCATGATTTTATAAGGAGCTTTCACAGCCATACAGCCTTTGACGGGAAAAGAAAAACATATTTAAGCGATTATCCGGATGACACAGGTGATATACCCTATATTCAGGGATATATCAAACATGTATGGGATGAGGAAGAGCTTGAGAGCAACCCATGGATAGAGTTTCTGCTCTGGATAGAGGGAAAGAGTTATAAAACCAGAAGGAAGCCATACTGGTCTTTTTCTGAAAAGGAAAATGGATTTAGCATATCAGTAATTACCGAACAAACAGGCTACAGAATGCTTCTCAGGGTGTTTGAGTTCTATGATGACGGGTCGCTGTATTTTGATCATCCAATGGAACTTGTAGACTGATTCACAAAAAATTCTCCCCCAGCTCTTTCAGCATATCCCTTCTTTTTTCATAGTATTTTCTTACCCTGGAGAATATCCCTATCAGCTCCCTTGCCACAGCATCCTTTAAATCAGCAGGATGGAGTTCTTTCCCTGTAAATGCATTCTTCAGGGATTCAAATGAATCAAAGGTTATGTCCCCGCCAAACTTCTTCTCCCTTTCTATCTTCATTCCGCCCTTTACGGGAAATATAAGATACTGGCACAGCTGTATTATTGGATTTTCCTCAACAACCCCATGGGGGCAGTATGCTCCCTTTACCTTTGCAGCTATATCCTGCTCTGAGTCATAGACCTTTATGTGCGAGCCAGGCTCTGATGCACTCATCTTGGTTCCAGGGCCCTTGAGGGATGCCACAAGAGGCGTCATTATTTCGATCCTTTTCCTGTATCCGAGTTTCGGAAGGTATTCCCTGGCAAAGCCCATTATATGCCTCTGGTCTATTCCGCCCAACTGTATGTCAACCTTCAGGTACTCCTCATCCAGCGACTGCATTATGGGATATATAAGCTCTGAAACCTTTGGTGTTTTCATTCTGCAAACTTCAGAGGATGCCCTGGTTGCCCTGGAAACCGTTGATATGCTTGAAAGCTTCAGCACATCATGCATGTAATCTTTCTGGAACTGGAAATCGCTTCCCTTTACGAATTTCGGTTTCTCCTTCCAGGGAAATCCGAGCTCAACGCATTTCCTGAAATATTCTGCCCTCTTCTCCAGCTCCTCCCAGGGTGCCTTGAGGTCATCCAGCGCGGAATGTATGTCAGCTATGAGTATCATGTTTTTTATGCCTGCCTTTTCAAAATCCAGCATCTTTCCAAAGGGAATCAGATAGCCCATATGGAAGGGTCCTGTTACTGTTATGCCTATATAGGCAGAGGGGCTTCTTTTTGTCCTGAGAAGCTCTTCAAGCTCCTGCTCTGTAAGAATCTCTGCCGCGTGCCTTCTTGCCAGTTCAAGCCTTTTTTCCGGCTTCATAATCTATCCTTTAATTTTTGTTTTTTTATGCTTAAATTGTATTCAATTCCTTTTCTGTTTCAAGAACCACTGGTAAATCGCATTTATAAAATTTACTGAAAACTAATTCTGGGAGAAGCATGAAAATAGGGATTCTGGGTGCAGGTCCTGTAGGAAGCTGCTTTGCAGAGATGCTGCCGAGGTACGGGCATGAAGTTCATATTTATGACACGGACAATGAAAAAACAAAAGGGTTAGGCAATGCAAACATATGCACATGCGAGGGGGAGGTGGGCGAGAAATCTGATTTTCTTTTGTGCTGCACTGATATGCTGAGCAGCGATGCCCTGACAAAGGCAGCAGATGCCATGAAGCCCGGAGGCAGGCACAGAAAGGTTGTTTCCGGTGATTTCTCTGCAAAAATCCCGGAGTATGAGGCGTTCAGGAAATCCAGAAATGCTGGAAAGCATGCATACTGGACTATACATACAATGGGCTCCCCAAAAATGGGATTCAAAAATATGCTGGTTATAGAAATTCCTGTGGAGAACTGCACAGACAATGGAAGGGAAAATCCCTATATATCAGAGTTCAGGAAAACCCTGGCAATGGCTGGCTCCAGGTTCAGGGTGATATGGACGCCTGAGGAGCATGACAGGATAATGGGCAGGATACAGGGAGCAACAAGCGCTGAAAACATATGCACTGCAAAAACGCTTGCTGACCTTGAAATCAATCCCCTGGAAAGGGGAAACATATATTCAAATAAGTTTGACAGGATAAAGTTTCTCATGTCTCTCAGGGCTGTGGGAAAAAAGGGAAGCTCAAACCACAGGGTTTATGGCCTTATTGCAACAATGAATCCATACTCCCTGGAAAACATACAGAAATATCTTGAGGTTCTGGAGGGATTTACAGAAAGCAATGAGGCATATGCAATGGCTGAAGATGCTGTCCGCAGGCTTGGAAAAGAAAGGATTAAAAGAGCAGCATGGCTCTGGGATTCAAAGTTTGGTACTGTTTCCAGAACAGAAAACTCATATTCAAGCCATATTGCAGAGGCAATTCTCTGGTCACAGGAAGGTGAATATCCCCTTGGCATATTTCAGGAAACACCCTCCCCGCCTTACAGGATGAGAGAGCTTATGGCGCTGAAGGCGCTAAGCATGCACAGGCAGTGCATTGAGAATATGCACAGCAGGGAAACGAATGACAGGGATTTCCTGGAGGTTGTCAGGGCATTCAGGGAATGGGCAGAAAAATCCCGGCATGCAGGAGGCTGGGAAGCACTTGATGGGTTTGAGAGGGAATTTTTTGAGCCCGTGAGAGAAAGATTTCCGGAAGAACTGGAAACAATCACTGAAAAAACCAACCAGCTTATAGGAATGCTTCAGGAATAAACTTAAATCCCTGAGACAAAAATTACCCATGGATATAAACCTGCAGGAGCCCATAAGCTCCCTGCTCAGAAAAATTGAAAACAAGGCTTTGACAAATTTTTACGGCGGGCCCGGAACAGGCAAGACAAACCTTTGCCTTTTGGCTGCCATTGAATGCGCAAGGAAAGGGGGAAATGTTGTTTTCATTGACACTGAAGGCGGATTCTCGCTGGAGAGGCTAAAGCAGCTTGCCCCGGATTACAGGAAAATCCTGGAGAGGATAAAGCTTGTGGAACCAAAAACATTTGAGGAGCAGGGCAGGGCAATAAAAATGCTTGAAAGGGAAAGGGCTGATCTTATAATACTGGATTCTGCTGTGGCGCTGTACAGGCTGCACAATGCTGAAAGCGTGGACAACAAAACAAAAAAATGCGTTCCTGATTTGTTCAAGATTGAGGCAAACAGAGAGCTTTCAAAGCAGCTCTCCATACTTTCCAATCTGGCAAGGGAAAGAAACATCCCTGTGCTGATAACCGCACACTCATTCAAAAAATGGGAAAACGGCTCAATAGACATGGTTGGAGGGGACAGCATCAAATACTGGAGCAAGGCAATAGTTTTCCTGGAAAAAACAGGGAAAACCTCTGAGAGAAAGGCCATGCTGGTAAAGCACAGGCACATGCCTGAGGGCAAGGAAGCAAAGTTCATGATTGTGCAGGAAGGCATAAAGCCAAGCGGCTTCAAACTTTTCTAGGCTCCTTCTCAGAGAAAATTTCTGACCGGAATTTGTATATTTTTGTGTCAGGCTCAAGCCACTCTGTATCAGGCAGGCCAGCCTTCTGGCATGTGTGTGAAAGGAATTCCTCCTCTGAGAAGTTCCATTCAACAGCTACCTGCGGCAGGAGAAGGCCTGAGAACATGCCTTTCCTCACAATCAGGCCGTCCGTTCCAATCTTTATCTGTTTCGGGTAATCCTCCGGGTTTTCCGCCTTTATTAGCTCTGGTTTTGTCAGAATGGAAACCTCAACAACAATCCTGTCCAGCTCATTTGCCTGGACAGGGGGAAACCTTGGGTCCTCTGCTGCTGCGCATGCTGAATCAATTATTGCCTTTATAAGTGGCATAACAGGTTCAGGGAATCCTATGCAGCCCCTCAGCTGCCTTTCGGGCCATGTGTGCAGCGTTACAAAAACCCCTCTTTTCTCTCCCAGGGGCTTGGGGTATTTTTTCGGCTCGAGTTTTTTGCCTTTCCTTACCCATAATTCCAGGGCCTGCCTGGCTGTTTTGACAGCAGCCATCCCATTCCTGATATTCATGTTAATTAATTATTGGAGCTGCTTTAAGTGAGTTAGCAGCAATTGGCTCTGAACAGCAACTTTATAAGTAATCCGGAACAAAGAATAATCTTTCAGGTGTAAAACTGACAGGCAGAGGTTTCATATGCACTGGGTGACAAAAAAAGAAACAGAGAAGCTTGAGGAATTTTTAGCCGGAACGGGAAAGAAGATATTATTTTACCACAGGGATGCGGACGGGGTTTGCTCAGCCGCCCTGTTCCTGAAATTTTTCCCTGACTTTAAGGCAGTGCCAAGGGAGGGCCCGAGAATAGAGGACAGCTTTGTAAAAGAGATTACAAAAGAGAAACCTGATTTAATTGTATTTCTTGACCTGCCTGTATGCCAGGAATGGAAAAGCATCAGCAGGATTAAAAAGAAGCTTCCGAAGCTGAAGATAATTGTGATAGACCATCACATCATAGAGAAAAACCTGAACTCCGGGGATATTATACACCTGAATCCGAAATTCCGGAGGGATGTGTACTGGCCTGTAAGCTATCTGGTTTTTGATTTGCTGGAGAGGATGGGCAGGAATGTTTCCGGTCTGATTTGGATTGCTGCAATGGGTGTTATAGGTGATTACGGGTTTAAGGACTGCAGGAAATTTCTGGAGAGATGCGCAGGGGAATATCCAGGGCTGCTGGAAAGGGATATAAGCAATTCAAAACTTGCAAACGGCTCTGAGCTTATTTCAGCAGCAATAACCATGAAAGGCCTGAGGGGTGCGAAAAAGGCGCTGGAAATCCTGCTTGAATCAAACACATACAGCAGGTTTGAGAAATCTTCTGTGCTGAAGAGATGGAAAAATGCTGTTGGGCAGGAGATGGAGAACGTGATAAGGGATTTTGAATATGAAAGGGAGGAATATCCGGAACTGAACCTGATAATCTACCAGATACACAGCAAACTCAATCTTGTGTCTGCCACAGCAACATATTTTTCCGAAAGGTATCCTGAAAAGATAATAATGATTGTGAAAAAGGGCAGGGACAACTGGAAGATATCAGCAAGAAACCAGTCAGGAAAAATCAACATGGGAAATCTTGTTAAAAAATGCATGAAGGGAATCGGCTCAGGAGGAGGTCATATCAAGGCAGCAGGGGGCATGACTGAAAACTTTGAAAAATTCAGGAAAAGGTTTTTGAAGGAGCTTGCTAAAGCTGCTTAATTTTCAGCAGAAAAAACATATGGTCCTTTTCAAACGGGTCAAGCTCTTTTTTGTCCAGGATTTTAAAAACACGGGACAGCTTTTTTTCCTCCTGGGTGTATATCTGCCTTGGGTTTTTTGTGACATCAATGCTTCTGGATTTTATTGCAATCATTGCAAAGCCGGAAGGTTTAAGGAAGGCATTGCAGTTCCTTATCAGGATTTCGCTCTGGTCATTTGTGGCAACATCCTGGTAAACAATATCCACCTGCTCAATCCATCTGTAATCTTCAGGCCTTCTGGCATTGGCAAGAACAGGGACAATGTTGCCCCTTTTTTCTGCAACAGGGTTCAGGTCTCTTATTGAACGCTCTGAAATTTCCACACCATAAATTATGCCTTCAGAGCCTATAATATCAGAAAAAAAGCTGGATGTGTAGCCATTGGCTATTCCAAGATAAAGGATTTTCATGCCTTGCCGCAGAGGGAAACCCTTAAGCCCCTTTGCTATTGCAGCGCATGCCTTGCTTCTGGAAGGGTCCCATACCCTGTATTCCTCTCCCTTTATTTTCAGGGTTTCCTCAGTAAAGCTCCTGAAGCCCGGGACAATGTTTTTTGTAAGGATTTTGTTCTTTTGCTTCCATACACCCGGAAATATCTGGTTCATGTTTTTCTCCTGAAGGTCTTTTTGAGGAAGCGGAAGCTCCTGTAAAAAGAGCTTCCCGGGAATATCTGGTTCATGTTTTTCTCCTTCCGGATTTATTTTATCATATCCAGAATTTTTCTTTTTATTGCAAATGTCTTTTTTATAATTTCCTTTCCTTGGTCAAATTCAATTTTTTCACCATAGTAGTTAATGCTGTTTCTTATCCATCTTATCCTGTCAAATTCTTCATAATCAAAATCATGAAGCATGCTATTCAAAAGTTCACCAATACAGATATGTGATAAAACCTTGTAGCCATTCATGATACAGAGAGCCTCCAGAACCTCCCTTAACGAGTCATAGGCAAGGGACACATAGGCAGATATATTAATCTCATTTATATCTGCGGTTTTTACTGTGTTCTCTTTGATATATGACATTTCAACAAGCGATTTAACCAGCTCCCTGTTTATCTCTGTTTTCTTTATTAAACCCTTTCTCAGGCATTCCTCTAGATCCATCTTATCTTCCCCTGAATATTAATACCATTAAGAACATTGTTTATGAGGTGTATGTTCTTAAGATCTTTAATATCCTTAACCGGAAGGATGTGTATTCTTCTTTTTAATTTTTTTTCAAATTTTCTGGTATATGGAAATTCCACTGCTTTTTCTGAAATAACAAGGATGTCAAAATCGCTTGTTTCTGTATCCATTCCTGAAGCGGCTGAACCAAAAAGTATTACTACCGGTTTCATGTAGAATCTGTTTATCTCCTCAAGCAGGCCGGAATCCTTGATTTTTCTTATGTTGTAGAAAACCTTTAAATCCCTGTAAAAATCATTTTCAGGGTTGGCTTTATACAGCTTTAACATCCTTTCTTTTCTTTTCTTTAGAAGGCCTTTTTTTACCATATTCTTTAATTCCTTGCTTGCTGTAGCAGGGGAAATTCCCAAGAGCCTTGCCACTTCCCTGACATTGAATTCTCTTGTTGTTTCTTCAAAAAACAATTTCAAAATGTTTATTTTTTTGAACATGTGTTTATTTTTATGAACACTTATTTAAATATTTTATTAAATCCGTCTCATATTAGCTCTAAAAATGCTGCGAAAAGCTTTTAAATCCTAATGTTAATGAAATATTGAATTATCCCACATTTCCCACAAATTAACGAGGGGTGGATTGGTATGGCCGGAACAATGAAAAAAGACATTGAAAGAAGATTAAGGGAATTAAGATGGGACCATGAATACGATTACTTCTAATGGATTACAATAGGAGTACAGCAGTAGGTCCTTTTTGCAGCTGTTTCTGCATCAATGGTTTTTTAATCAGGGAAGCAAAAAATAAAGCATGAAGTATTCAAAGCTTGTTGAGGTTTATGAATATCTGGAAAAAACCTCTGCAAGGCTCAAAAAAACAAAGGCAATGGCAAATCTCCTGAAGGAGACACCAGCAGATCTTCTTCCAAAGGTTGCCCTGCTTCTCCAGGGAAGGATTTTTCCCTCATGGGATGAAAGGGAAATCGGCATAGCAAATCTTCTTATGGTTAAGATAATTTCAACAGCAACAGGGTTTTCCCAGAAGGATATAGCAGCAAGGTTCAGTAAAACAGGGGATTTCGGACTGGTTATTGAGGAGCTTGTGAGCAGGAAAAGGCAGAGAACCCTGTTCCAGAAGGAGCTGACAGTGGAAAAGGTTTTTGAAAACCTCCAGAAGCTTGCAAGCATTACGGGTTCCGGCTCACAGGAAAGAAAGTTTCATCTTGTTTCAGAGCTCATAAGCTCTGCAAAGCCAAAGGAAGCAAAGTATATTGTCAGAACAACCCTTGGTGATCTGAGAATTGGCGTGGCTGCAGGGGTTATAAGGGATGCTATAGCAATGGCCTTCCTGGGCAGGGGAAAGGAGCTCAAGGAAATGAAGGAGGAGGTCAGGGTTCTGGAATGGGCATGGTTTTTGAGACCTGATTACGGGGAGATTGCAAGAATAGCAAAGGAGAAGGGACTTCCCGGCCTGAAAAAAGTCAGGCTGGAGGTCGGAAAGCCGTATCATGTGCTGCTTGCAGAAAAGTCACCTGGACTGAAGGAAGCGCTTGAGGAGTTTGAACATCCTATCATGGAATACAAGTATGATGGGGCAAGAATCGTGATACACAAAAAAGGCAGCAGGCTGTGGTTTTACACAAGGAGGCTGGAAAATGTTACAAGGCAGTTTCCCGAGCTGAGGGATTTTGTTATGAGGGCTGTAAAGGCAAGGGAATGCATAATAGAGGGGGAGATGCTTGGATTCAACAAAGAAACAGGAAAGCCCATGCCTTTTCAGTTCCTGAGCCAGAGGATAAAGAGAAAATACGACATTGAGAAAATGGAAAAGGAAATACCTATACAGGTTAATCTGTTTGACATCACATACCTGAACGGCAAAGAGCTTTTTGACATGCCTTTATCCGAAAGGAGGAAGCTTCTGGAGAAAATAATAAAGCCCATACCCGGAAAGTTTCTGCTTGCCAAATCCCTTGTTACAAAGGACCTGAAGAAGGCAGAGAGGTTTTACAGGGAGGCACTGGAGGCAAGCCAGGAAGGCCTTATTGTAAAGAATCTGGATGCAAAATACCAGCCGGGAAGAAGGGTTGCAGGCGGCTGGCTCAAGGTTAAGCCTGTTATGGAAACCCTGGACCTTGTTATAACAGGGGCCACATGGGGAACAGGAAAAAGGGCAGGCTGGTTTGGCTCTTTTATTCTCGGCTGCAGGGATCCTGATTCAGGCAGATTTCTGGAATGCGGAATGATTGGAACAGGAATAAAGGAAAAGGAGGAGGCAGGCGGTGTGACCTTCAGGGAGCTTACAAGGCTTCTGAAGCCGAATATCATGGAGGAACATGGAAGCAGAATTGTGCTGAAGCCTGATGTTGTTGTGGAGGTTGCATATGAGGAGATACAGAAAAGTCCAAACTACAGCTCTGGTTTTGCCCTGAGGTTTCCAAGGGTGCTGAAAATAAGGCCTGACAAGGCATTAAGCGAAGTGGACACAAAGGAGAGGATAGAAAGGCTTTTCAGGATGCAGAAGGGAAAAAGATAGTTTCCGGGAACAATGCTGGAACAAAAAGTTATTTAAATGTTACCTCCTTGAAGTGACAAATAAGAAGAAAGGTTTATAAATCTTATGGTCATATTATCTTTACCGGAAAGTACTGATAACAACTAAAGTTTATAAAGAGGCTAACAGAATATTAAATTAATAATAGTGATTATATGGTGGCAACAACCGAGGTGCTTGATGCATTAAAAAGCATCGGCCTGAACCTGTATGAAAGGAAGATTTTTGTAGCACTGCTAGCCAAGGGTGTGGCAACTGCTGCTGAGGTTTCCGAGATAGCAGGCGTTCCAAGGTCAAGGAGCTATGATGTTCTTGAGAGCCTGGCTGAGAAGGGATTTGTTGTTGTGCAGCCCTCAAAGCCAATAAAGTATGTGGCTCTTAAGCCATCCGAGGCGCTGGAAAGGACAAAGGAGAACCTTAAGAAAAAGCATGATGAGATGCTTGAAAGGATTGACAAGATGAAGAATTCGAAAATCCTTAAAGAGCTTGAGAATTTGTACTCGGAGGGTTTCAATCTTGTGCAGCCGTCTGAAATGACAGGCACAATGAAGGGAAGCTTCATAATAAACAGGCAGCTGAGAAGCATATTCAAGGCCGCCAAGAAAAACATAAACATAATGACAACAGAGAAGGGGCTTAATGATTTGTATTCAAATCACTTCAGGGTTCTGAAAAAGATCGCAAAATCCGGTGTGAAGCTCAGGATACTTGCACCAAACAAGAACAATGAAGCTGCCAAGGCGCTGAGCCAGATTGCTGAGATAAGGGCTGCGCAGGGACCTCTCGGAAGGTTTACTATAATTGACAATGAGCATGTTGTGATGGCATTAACAGATGACAGCAGGGTGCATGAAAGCCAGGATGTGGCTCTCTGGGCATCTTCTTCCCATGCTGCGCAGAGCATTGCAGAGCCGCTGTTTAACAGGCTCTGGAGTTCTGCAAAATAATATTATAACTTGTTCTAAGCAAGCAGGCATTCATGTTTTTCCCAGTTTTCCAGTCTCTGGTATTCTGAATCCACATGCTTCTGGATTTTCTCTGTTTCCTTTTCTGTAAGATGTTTGAACCTTCCCTGGAGTTTCAGGTATTCCTGAACCGGCTTCCTTTCCTGGATTCTTTTTGTGATTCTGAAAACCCCGTTTTCAATTTCATACAAAACCCACATGCCTGTTTCCACAGCAAGCCTTGCTATATTTATTGTATCAGCAGAATCAAACTTCCAGCCCGGGGGGCATGGGCAGTGTATATGAACAAAGCTTGGCTGCATCTCAAATGCCTTTTTGACCTTGTTTATGAGATCTGTGGGGTATGCAACAGATGCAGAGGCAACATATGGTATTTTGTGCGCGGCAACAATTTCCCCTATTGCCTTTTTCTGCTCGGTTTTTCCTATTGATTTGCTTCCAGCAGGGCTTGTTGTGGTCCAGGCACCATATGGCGTAGCGCCTGACCTCTGGACACCTGTGTTTGCATAGCATTCATTGTCAACACATATCTGGGTTACCTTGTGCCCCCTTTCCAGCATGCCTGAAAGTGCCTGCAGCCCTATATCAAAGGTTCCGCCATCGCCTGCTATGGCCATAACCTTCCAGTCCTTTCCCAGATGCTTTATGGCTGCCTCTATGCCGGAAGCAACAGAGGATGCTGTTTCAAAGGCGTTATGAATCCAGGGAACATTCCAGGCAGTGTTTGGGTACATTGTGGTGGTGACTTCAAGGCATGATGTTGCGCAGGAAACTATAACATTCCTTGGCGTTCCTTTTGATAACAGGTTAAGCGCTATGGCTACACCGCATCCCGGGCACATGCTGTGGCCGGGAGAAATCAGCCTGAAATCCCCTTCCTGGCTGGTTTTTTCTGTCATATATTATCCCAATAATCAGTTCTTTTGAACAGTTTTTAAACTTACCTAGAAATCTTCGTCAATATCAAATCCCAATATGCAATCCCGGATTATTGATCCACTTGGGGAGGCTTTCTGCCCTATTTCTTTTTCTTTTTTTCCTCTTTTGCAAGCTCTTTCTGTGCCTTGAGTTCGTCAACCTCAAGCCATAGCACAAAGAGCCCCAGCACTATAAGGAATATCGGTATAATTCCTGTAAGCACTATTATGAAGTTTCCTATCCAGTCAATTCCGAATGTTCCTTCAACTCCTGAGATTGGTATCACGGAATCAATGAAAAGTCCCAGCCCTATCAGAAGTATTATGAGGCCGATTATTATTTTTACTGCAGCATGCATGAAAAAAGCACCTCCA
>JAFCEK010000046.1 GCA_017609225.1 Candidatus Aenigmatarchaeota archaeon
TCCCCTGAAGTCAAACAGTATCTTTGCAATATCAGAAACCTTGTCCAGAAGGTCTGCAGGCCCCCTGCCTGACTTTATGGTTTCCAGAAGCTCTCTTGCCTCCAGTGCAGGCCCTATGGCATAACCAATCGGCTGGTCACCATATGTGGAAATGCATGCAACCTTCATTCCCATTCTCCTTCCAAGTTCAATAAACTGGTTCGCCAGATCCTCAGCCTCGGTTGTTGTCTTGACTTTCATTCTCCTTCCTGTGGGTATGTCTATCACAAGGTATCTTGCCTTTACAGCATGCTTCTTGCTCATAACAGAAGGCAGGAGCAAAGGGTCAATAGAAAGCGGATACTCAATCCTGATAAACTTGTCATCAGCAGGAGACAGGTCAACGCCACCTCCCCAAACAAGGCAGCCGTATGTTTTTCTTACAACCCTTTTTATCTCCCTGATGTTCAGATCAACAGGACACAGGCATTCAACCCTGTCCGCTGTTCCCGCAGGGGCAGTTATCGCCCTGGAGCTTGTTTTGGGTATTGTCATTTTCATTGAGGCAATCACAGGAACCACAAGCATTGATGTTTTGTCACCCGGAACCCCTCCTATGCTGTGCTTGTCATAAATATCCTTTTTGCCCAAATCCAGCGTCTCGCCGTGTGATGACATTGCCATTGACAGGGCAGTTGTCTCAGCCATGCTCATGCCATGCTTTAAAAGGGAAGTGACAAAGGCAGTAATCTCAATGTCTGACAATCTGTTATTCACCACATCATCAACAATCTGCCTTATCTCAGCAGCCTTAAGCGCCTTGCCTGCAAGTTTTCTTTTTATAAACCCAATGGATTCCGGTGGCCCCGCAGGCCTGACCCTTATCCTGGCGCCATCCCTCAGGGAGAAAAAATCCCTCAGGCAGCCATAAAGCCCTATCTCCCCCTCAATTATAAAGCTTTCTGCTATGTTTACAATAGCTGTGCTTGTTTTTCCCCTCATGGCCAGCCTGACCCTGTCCATGGGCTTTACATCAAGCTCCTCTGCATCCCTTTTGTTAAGAATCACTACAGGACTGTCTGCCTCCAGTTCAAGATTCCTTACCCTCAGAAGCATATTTTATATTTGTCAGCCCGGCTTAAATTGTTAAATCTTCGCAGGTTAATCATATAAGAGAATTGATTCTTAAAAACCAGAAGCAGGAAGCCATGCAATACCACTGCCCAATAGTAAACCGACACCATGCAAACCTTTATAAAGAAACAAAGCAATAAATATTCACAAAACCAAACAGCGCTAAATGATTTCAGAAAGGAGGAAAAATTATGGCAAAAAAAGCAAAAAAGAAATACTACATAATGAAAGCAGGAAGAAAGGTTGCGATATTCACAGGAAGGCAACCAAGACAGGCAGCTCTGAAGGCAGCAACAAGGGGCTACAAGGACATCAAGCTGAGAGAGAGAGGAAGAAGGAACAAGGATGGAACATATACAATCCATGTCTTCAAGGGAAGCAGGAAGAAGGTTTCTGTTTCAGCTGATGTGGACTGGCTGCCATCAAGTGTTTGGAAGCCTGTTGTGAAAAAAGTAAAGATTGAAAGAGTAAAAAAGATTTGATTAAGGGGGTTTGATTTTTGCCCTTTCTTTTTTATTTTTGCAGATTCAGACAAAAAGCAGCAGAAGGTTTCCAAAAAACAGAGTGACAAACAGGGTTATTATAAAAACAGGCGCAAACCTGACGCCCTCCTTTATCCAGATTTTCCCGCCTTTTTTCTTTAGCTTCTTAACTTCCTCTTTATCCAGAACCCTCCATCTCTCGCCAACAGGAACATCCCCCACCCTGAGGTCCTTGACACTTATCTGCTTCTTGAAAAAACTCTGCTCCATAAACCTTCCATAATGCATGAAAATTATTATGAATGCAAAAAACACAGGGAGCAGAAAAAGGTTCATCATCGCAGCCAGGGGTATGCCCCAGGAGGCATTCAGAAAATAAACAAGAAAAACACATGCAATGCCGAATGCCAGTATAAGAGATGCAATGCCTTTCAGGTTTGACCTGAGCCCTGCAAAGAATTTCCTTGCAATTTCCGGGTTCCTGATGCCAAGGGCTATTGAGTATATTATAAGGTAAACAAACGCTATCAGGAAGAAATTAAAAATCATAACTGCAGGGAAAGGCAGGGCGCCAGACGGCTGAAACCCGGCGGAATTTGGAAACAGGAAGCCCAGAGCTCCAAGAAGCCATGCATCCCCATCACCCCACTGCCTTGTGAAATAAAGAAGAAGGCCAAATCCCAGAAAAACAAACACAACAATAACAGATGAACCTATTATCCATATGTTGCCTTCAAGAAAGGAAAAAACAGCCCTCACAGCCAGCGTGCCCGCTATCATTGTATAGGGAAGCCAGTCCGGAAACTCTGTGGTCTTTAAATCCAGCGCACCAGCAAGCCCGAAGCCGGCAATCCCTATTGCAAGAAGAATCCAGCCAAGCATATTATGCCTCCAGACATCCCCCTGAAGCATGCAAATGAGCAAGTGTCATAATTATTATATCCCGGGAACCAATATAAATTATGGGGCTTTTTGACAAAAAAGAGAAAAAGGAAAGGGAAGAGAAAATAAAGGAAAGAGAAAGAGAGATGATACTCAGAACATACGCGAAAAGAACCATTCCCAGCGCTGCCAGAAAAATTCCAACAATAACAACAAGGGAATACAGGATTTTCAGAAGAAAGGAAAAAAGAAAAAAAACATGGTATGAAACCCTTGTTAATATCTCTGAAAATTTTGTCAGGATTTCCCCAGGAAAGAAAATGGAAGAGGATATAAAGAGAGTTATAGCATTCACAGACATGAAGATAACACCCGAAGGCGTTATGGGGCTTCTTGTAACAACCATTATGTTTTTCGCTGTCATAGGAATTGTAGCCATAATTACAGGAATTGTTCCAGCGATTGGCGGATTGATGGTAATAGTGCTTGGAGCGCTTATTGGCTATTATCTTATCCAGTATCCCAAGAATGTGCTGAAATCCATGAGGATTCAGGCAAGCTCCCAGATTGTGCTTGCGGTTCTGTACATGGTTGTGTCAATGAGAATTTCGCCGAATCTTGAAAGAGCGCTGAGATTTGCAGCTGCCAACACATCAGGACCGCTTGCCTGGGACATGAGAAAGCTGCTCTGGGATATTGAGATGAGAAAATACTACTCTGCTGAAGATGCGCTGGACGCCTATATAGAAAAATGGAAGCCCGAAAACGAGGAATTTGCCGAAGCCCTGAGAATGATAAGGGACTCCCAGAGCCAGGCACCCCAGAGAGCCATGCAGGAGCTGGATGAAGCGCTAAACCTTATACTGACAGGAACCAAGACAAGAATGAAGCATTATTCCCAGGACCTGAGGATGCCTGTTATGGTTATACACATGATGGGTATTGTTCTTCCAATGCTGGGAACCATAATGGCTCCGCTGGCTGCTGTTTTCATGGCAGACCTTGTGCAGCCCTGGCATTTCATACTGGGCTATGACATAATACTCCCCATAGTGATAATATGGTTCATAAACACCACGCTAAGGAAAAGACCTGTAACAGTTCCGGAGGTGGATATATCAAGGCATCCTGATGTGCCGCCAAAAGGCAGGTTCTTTATAGGCAAAACAGCAGTCCCTGTATTGCCGTTTGCAGCCCTTGTACTGATACTGTTCCTGGCGCTTCCCATTGGTTTTTTCATGCAGCATCCTGATTACCTTATGTCAGGCATGGCCAACAGGAATGTTTCAGTAAATTCCCTCCTGATGTCAACCATGATAATACTGGGCATTGGAATATCCCTTGCTGTTTACTTCATACTTTCTAATTACCAGAGAATCAGCATACAGACAAACATAGAAAAAACAGAGGGTGAGTTTGAAATCGCGCTTTTCCAGCTGGGAAACAGAATAGCAGGCGGAACTCCCACAGAGGTTGCTGTTGAAAAATCCATAGGCGACATGAAGGACCTTGAAATAGCAGGCATGTTCAAGATAATACTTCGCAACATAAGAAATCTGGGCCTAACCTTTGAGCAGGCGCTTTTTGACCCGACCTGGGGAGCGCTGAAGTTCTATCCTTCAAAGCTTATAAGAAACATCATGTACACAGTAGTGGACACAGCAAAAAAAGGAACCAGCTATGCATCTGAAGGCATGCTAAGAATTGCCAAATACCTCAAAAACATAAGAGAAACGCAGGAATATATCAGGGATATGCTTTCTGAAACAAGCTCCTCAATGAAATTCCAGGCATACTTTCTAACTCCGCTGATAACAGGCCTTATTGTTTCCATGTCTGATGTGATAGTGCAGGTTCTTTCAAAACTCGGGCAGTATCTTGAAGGCATGGGATTCGGGCAGCAGCTTGGCCTGCCTGATGTTTCTGCTGCCTTTGGAAACATGGAGGCATCCGTATCACCGGAGCTGTTCCAGCTTATAGTCGGCATTTATCTTATTGAGGTTGTTATCATACTGGGCATGTTTCTCACAAAAATCGGCTCGGGCGAGAACAGGAGCCTTATGTGGCTTTCCACAGGCAAGATGCTGTTAATCTCTGTTATTGTGTATTTTCTTGTTGCAATTATGGCGAGCAGCATGTTCGGAGAGCTTATACGCTCGGCACTGTCAAGTCTGGGAATAGCAGGCTAGCCCTCACTTGTGAGCAAAAGCAACAACTATCCTGTTCTTTGTTTTTGAGTCGATCCTTCCAAAACCTATTCTCTCCATCTGTATGATATCGCCTTTTTTAAGCTTTGCCATGGCAGGTTCCCCTATTCCTTTTTCTGTCCCGTCCGGCTTCAGAATCTCAACCTGAACATTCGGAACAGAAACCCATTGTATTTTCTGCATGCTCTGTTCGATTCTGTTGTCAGTGTAAAACCCGTCTTTGAGCTTGAGCCTGATGTTTCCCAGCCCCTTGAGCCTTATCTCCTTTCCATGGAATGCCTTCCAGTCCTTCTCTGATATATTTATCTCGTTCAGGTTAACAGGAATGGTTTTCTTTCCCCTCCCCGGAAAATCAGGATGCAGCTGCTCTTTTACAGATTTTATTTCCGGTGCGCCTTTAACCGAAATAGTCACCGGATTCAGCACAACCATATACCTGTTGGCTTTGGGATCTATAATCTTTCTGTTCATTGCCTCCAGATTGCCCAGGTTCAGCTTTATGTCTGTTTTTGAAAGGGAGCATGTGAGCGAGAAGCTCTTTATTGCCTCTGGCCGGAATCCCCTTCTTATAAGAGACCTGATTGTATGGAGCTTTATATCATCCCAGCCGGAGTATTTGCCTGATTTTATGCCCTCCTTTATGTCTCTTGTATGCATCTTTTCTCCCGGAAGATAAATCATGCCAAAATTTGTAACGCTGGGAGCCTTCCATCCCAGCGCCCTGTATATCCTTTCCTGAACCCATGTATTGTGCTCATGCTCCTTTCCCCTGAATATATGCGTTACGCCTGTCAGATGGTCCTCCACAGCATTGGCAAAATTGTAAAGAGGCCATACCTTGTACTTGCTCCCAACCAATGGATGGTTCCCTTCCAGGATTCTCAGCATTGGCGGGTCCCTGAAAACAGGATTCGGATTTTTCATGGAGGTTTTCAGCCTGACAACGCATTCCCCCTCCCTGTATTTTCCCCTGAGCATATCCTTCCAAATCTTCAGGTTCTCTCCTGCAGGCCTGTTCCTGCCAGCAGATTCCCCCTTTTCTTTTTTGAGCCTTCTAAAATCCTCTGCTGATGTGAAATCAACATAAAAAACACCCCTCTTTATAAGCTCCTCTGCATATTTGTAGAAAACCTTCATGTCCCTTGACTCTATAAAAACCCTGTCAGGCCTTGCCTCAAGCATGGCAAGGTCCTCCTCTATCATTTTGTAATAAGATTTCTCCACAACCCTGGGGTCTGTATCCTCAAACCTCAGATAGAATTTCCCCTTGTACTGCCTGGCATAGGCATAGCTGAGCAGAACAGCCCTGAGGGCATGCAGCAAATTAAGCGGACCGCTGGGACATGGTGCAAACCTGGTAACAACCTTTCCCATCCTGGCATCCCTTAAAGGAGGAAGCCCTTCCTGCTTTTTCACTTCCCTGGAAAGAAGTTTTTTGTCAATTCCCTCAAGCTGCCCTCTCTGCTCTTCCGGAGAAAGTTTGTTAACATCAGAAACCGCCTTTTCTACCTGCTTTCTGACATTGTTAACATTTTTCCTCAAATCAGGATTCTCTGCCAGAACCTTGCCAAGCACTGCCCCGGCATCAGCTTTGCCATTGTAAAAAACAGCATTCTGCAGTGCATATTTCCTTATCAGCCTGTCCATAATATATAATTACAGCCAGGATTTATTAAGCTGGATACAATCAGCGCAGATTGGAAGCTTACTCCCGTTCGTTTATTCATTTCGTTTCGGATATTATGGAAAACTGCAACTAAATAACTTCAAATTTATCTCTGAGTTTTTCTATTGCATCATTATTTAAATTCTTAATAAACACTTTCATTTTTAAATAATTAATTCCACCAGTGTGTTCACTGGTGGTCTCCAAAAGGACTAATTCTAGCAATCCAATAATAAAATGGAGTAGTTAGGTTAGCCTATTGCTAGGCTAACCTATCTAGCAATCCAATAATAAAATGGAGTAGTTAGGTTAGCCTATTGCTAGGCTAACCTATAAACAGCTACCCATAAGGAGATGAGTAGCATGGCCGATTTTGTCAGCCATAGCTCCAGCGTCGGCAGATGCTGGATTCACCTTGCCTTCAAGGTGAAATACTGCCATAAAATATTTGGTATTCCTGGAATAAAAATGCGTATGGAACAACTGCTCAGGGAAGCAATGAACCAACATAACATAGAATGCAGGGAACTGGGCATAGATATGGACCATGTCCACATGGTTCTGGACATAGGAGTCCGCTCCGTCAGCGAAGTTGCAAAATTACTGAAAGGGTATTCCGCAAAGAAAATGTTCCAGGAATATCCATGGTTAAAGAAGCAGTATTTCTGGGGTTCAGGTATGTGGAATCCATCGTATTACTTTGACAGCTTGGGCAGGAACATAGAGGAGCTGTC